>JAEUVW010000367.1 GCA_016786525.1 Chitinophagaceae bacterium | reverse complement strand
CATCCCTGTGCCGTCCGGCAGGCGATAGTCGAGCAGGATGAGGGCCGGTGTTTCGGAGGCGAGCCAGGTGCGGGCTTCCTGAACGGAATGGGTAAGCGATGTGCTGTAGTCGTGACGGTTTAAAAATGCAGAGAGTATTTTGGAAAATGTAACGTCGTCTTCTACGATAAGAACCTTGCTCATAAGGGCTTTTAATGAATCATGCACAAGTTAACGCAAATAAAGAAAGGATGCTGTTAAAAAGCACCCTCTCCTCTCCTTTACCTCTCTGTCCACCTATTTTTTAGCTGACCACATTGCCGTTTTTATCCAGCTTCAGGGCTGTGGTTTCTTCGCCTTTTTTCATTTGCAATTCGTAATATTCAGTTTTGCCCTTTACCAGGGAAGCTGAAACCAGTTGCCATCCTTTATATTGATCGCTCGCCAGCGTTTTCTTGATTGCTTCAGGCAGGTTAGCCGGATCTACCGCAGTCCTGTTGTCTTCGGATGCATCAGTTGCAATTGTTGCTCCTGCAGTTGCAGTAGTGGTGGCAACGGGTGATGCCGGGGCGCTGATGGTATTTACCTGGGCCTGGTCTTGTGCGAAAACCTGCGTGCCGGCAGTGAAGGTCAATGCCAACACGGAAAACAGTACTTTCTTCATAATGCTTCTTTTTAATTAATTCTAAATAACGTTTCGCTGAATAGAAGCCAATTTCTGTGCCACGCCAAGCGGTTTTTTGTAAATGACTGGTAATAAGCAGTAAAGATATGCGTCTCAAAAAAGTGGGTGCCTGCTTGTTGTTGTATTTTGCAACACTTTGTGGCATAGTGCTACAGTTTTCCCTCTTGTACGCGGGTTGCCAGCCAGGCAGCCAGGTCTTCGGTAAAGGTAGTTACCGCTTCCGTATGGTGTTCTTCCCGGAGAAGGCCGATCTCCAGGCGGCGGGCAGCCCGGCTTTGGTCTTTGAGGCCCAGTTGTCCCAGCCTGCCTGCCAGGCGGTGCAGGACTGCTGCCTGTGCCGCTGTATCGTGCTGCTGCAGGGCATGGCGGAGCGCCGCCAGGTCACTTGTCGTCTCTGCAACAAAAATCCGGAAAATGTCCTCTGTACCGGCGGGCCCCTTGTCTGCTACCGGAGTGTTGCCGGAGTAGATAAGGTCTGTCAGTTCTTTTTCCAGGAAGGGCTTGACCAGCAACGCATCAAAACCGCTGTCCATGATGCGGGCCCTTTCTTCAGGCATGGACTGTGCCGTGAGGGCTATAAACCGTATGCGCTGCCGGGTTTCCAAACGTTGTTGCAGGAGGTTTTTGAGCTCGAAACCATCTGTCCGCGGCATGCGGATATCTGTAAATATGATTTCCAGGTCCTCCGGCAGGGCAGCCTTCAATACTTCGTCTGCTGCCTGGAAACATTGGTGGCGGATACCATAGCGTTGCAGGATCATACTGCAGAGTTGGAGTATTGTCCGGTCGTCGTCAATGATCCAGACACAGGCATCAAAGGACGCCGCTACTTGTTGCCGGCTGTTATCCTGTTTCGGTTTGACCGGTGAGTAGGCGAGCGATACAGAGAATACAGAACCTTGTCCCGGCGTGCTTTCCAGGCTGATGGAGCCGTTCTGCTGGGCAACAAGGTTTTTCACGATGTTCAGCCCCAGGCCGGTGCCATGCTGCAGGTAGTCTGTTTCCAGCTGCTCGAAATGTTCAAATATCTTCTCATGATTTTCTGCCGGTATGCCAATGCCGGTGTCGGCAATGCGGAATGTAAAAGCGGTATGCCGCTTGTACACTTTTCTCGCTACTTCCAGGGATATGCCTCCCCGCTCCGTGAATTTGATGGCATTGCCCAGCAGGTTAAACAAGATCTGCTTCAGGCGGTACGGGTCACCATAATACAGGGTGTCGTCTACGCCTCCTGTGTCGGAAGAAAAAGAAAGCTGTTTCTGTCTGGCCTGTATACCAATGGTTTCTATGACACTGTCGGTAACCTCCTTTACGGAGAATATTTTTGATTCGATCACAAGTTTGTTGGCGTTGATGCGGCTGTAATCCAGCACTTCGTTCACGACATGCAGCAAGTGGTTGGCCGACTGGAAAATGATGTTGCTGTTTTTCCGGGTTCGTTCATCTGCATCCTGTTTCATTTGTTCTGCAAAGCCTATGATCGCCTGCAGCGGTGTGCGCAGTTCATGGCTCATATTGGCCATAAATCTCCCCCTGAGCTGCCCCAGTTTTTCGGCTTCATCGCGGGCCAGGATCAGCTCTTTACGGTATTGGTTGCTTTTTGAGATATCGGTAAAGATGAGAATGGACAAGATGACGATCAGCAGCACAAAGGCAATGAGAATCATGCTGATCCTGTTCAGCCCGCGGTCAATGATCTGCGTGGCCAGCAGGTTATTCTGTTCTATGGTACGCAGCTCATTATGCTCCATTTCGCTCAGCATCACCAGCAGTTGGCTGATGAGGTTCTGGCCGGCATTATCCAGGCGCACACGCTGGCGCAGCAAGGTGTTCCTGCTTTGCTGGCGCTCGTTTTCCACCGCACTGATGGATTGGCTCAGCTGGCTGATCATACTGTCTTCGTGCAGCAGCAGGGAGGTATCTACCGATATTTTCAGCTGTTCGAGGATCATATGCCGTACTTCCCTGCGTTCCGGGTTCTTCCTACGCTTAAAGAGCTTGTCCCAGAATCCTTTTTTCTCTTCTTCAACGTGGCTGTTGCTGTCTTCGATCGTCGTGGCGCTGATCCGCGATTCAGAGGTAAAGATGTTGCTGTCCGTTTTGAGCGCCGATTTGCTGACCACTTCCGAAAGCAGGCGCAGCTTATTGTTCAGGCTGTCGTTTTCCAGGAAACCCTGCCTCAGGTTGAGGTAGCGGAAGAATACTTTGTCGCGTTGGGTCAGCAGGGACCTCATGGTGTCGATCCTCCTGCGCCTGATGGCGTTTGCGCCGGTCAGTATATAAAGGCTGTCCAGCGAAGAGCGGATGCGTGCGGACTGTTCCAGGAAAGGACGGTAGTTTTTAATGTTCCCTGAAGAGGCCTGCAGGCGCTGAAGCTGATCCAGGTAGATCACGTCTTTTAAAAGCCTGTTTACGATCCGCAATTGCGGATTGGGTTCCGACATCCGTTTTACCGGTTGTTTAATACGCTGAAAAGAACGGTTCATCACCGCCCAGGAAATCAGCAGGGTGCCGCACGCGGCCAGCAGCGCGATAATGATCTTTCCTGAAAGAGAGCGGCTATACTTAACGGACATGATCTGGTACAGCAGGGCGTGCTGTCTTTGGTTGAGCAGATAAATATAGCTGTTCAGCCCGGTTCCTGCTGTTAAGAGGGTGAAAATTCAGGATGATCAGGACCCTGTAGGGGCCAGCAGCCTGCCGGGGCTGTAG
Organism: Chitinophagaceae bacterium; assembly: GCA_016786525.1. Lineage (GTDB taxonomy): Bacteria > Bacteroidota > Bacteroidia > Chitinophagales > Chitinophagaceae > Rurimicrobium. Next base: position 8,802 of record JAEUVW010000367.1, on the reverse strand, counting down.
GGGCGGGTTTCCTGTTCCCAGGTCCTGGCACAGTCTTCGGCGATACGCAATATCCAGTTCAGGAAGCCGGGCCTGGGGGGATCGCAGATGCCCAGCAGCAACCATATTTTCTTAAAAGTTTCGCAAAGGGCTACACTTGTTTTAATTTCTTCGTGCAGGATATTGTAGATATGATGGTACAGGATATCGCCATAGTGGTCCTGTAAATGGCGCAAGGCATGCTCGTCCTTCCGGAGCAGTACGGAATGCAATGCGGTCTCTGCTGCCGTAATCTCTGCTAAAGCTATTTGTCGTGCCATGATCCGGTGGAATTAAGAATACAAAGTACCGCATCATCCGTACAACAACTGTTACACCTTTACAGGTCTGCGCTTTTACAATTATACTGTCCTTAGCGTACACCGTACCATTTTCGTATCCGTACCTCAAGGGCAGGATCTCCCTGCTGCACATACTGTTTAAAAGCATTCAGGTCACTAAACCCGTTTTGCCCGCGGTAATGGTAAGGGTAAACTATATGTGGCTTGAAGCTGAGTACTGCATAGGCCGCCTGCCGTACGGTCATCGTGTAGGGCTGGTTCATACAGATAAAGGCAACATCTACGTTTTTGAGCCCGCTCATTTCCGGGGAGTCTTCGGTGTCGCCTGAAATGTAGATCGTTTTGCCGCCCAGCTGCAGCACATAGCCATTGCCGCGCCCCCTGGGATGGTGGACCACCGCATTTTCAGGAGAGTTGTACATTGGGATGGCCGTTACAGCCACTGTCTTTTCGGTAAGGGATTCACCGTTTGCAAGGACTTTCATATGCTTGCGGAAGCGGGCTGGTAGCAGGTCGGCTACTGCCTGCGGTACGATGAAGGTGGCCCCGGACGTTTTGAGAGCAGACAGGGCAGCAGTATCCATATGGTCGCTGTGTATATCCGTGATCAGTACGAGGTCTGCCGCTTTAAGTCCCGCAAAATTGGCAGCACTTCCATGCGGATCAATATAAATTGTTTGCTTATTCCAGCCGATGACCAGCGACCCGTGAAAGACGGGTTGCAGTGTAATCAGCCCGCTATCGGATGGAATCATATCGGGTTTAGGGCGCTGGGCTGCAGCCCGGCTGAATAAAAGGGCACACAGTACCGTGAAAAACAATCTCATCTGCTACAATTTTGGAGGCAAAAATAATACCAATACACAAGCAGCCCAATAATCCGTCTTTCAGGCATCGTTTTTTCTTTTCAATAGGAGCAAATAAATTATGAGGCCTGCTTGAGCGCATTGAGTGCGTGTGCCGGGAACATTTCATTTTTTTGCAGGCTGGTTACATACTCAATTGTACGGGGCACCTTGTCTGCACAAGCCAGGATAAAGGCGCCGACCGGTGCGCAGGCCAGTGCATAGGTCAAGGCTTCCTGTTCGTCGGGAATATGGTGTACCTGCATCGCCTCTTTTACCTGACGTATCCCTTCGGTGATCAGGGTCGCCATTTCTTCGCTGCTGCGTCCCCTGGGATTTTCGTCGTCGCGGATGATGATCTCGTCGAACATCTGAGCCGCATAATAGCCTATTTTCCGGATGTCATCGTCGCGCCTGTCGCCTGTCGCGGCCACAACACCGATCTTATAGGCGGCGGGGTGCCGGTCCGTATATTTTTTCAGTTCTATAAACCCTGCTTCATTGTGCGCATAGTCTACCATCAGTTCTGCAAAGCGGAAGCTGAACAGGTTCATGCGGCCCGGTGTGTTTTGTGCGGAAGGGATGAATGTTCTTAGGGCTTCGGCGATCAGCTTCATATCAAAATGGCGGTACACCCCGGCCAATACCGCCGGCAGTATATTTTTGATCATAAACTCAGCAGCGCCGTTGAAGGTGATCGGGAAGTCCGATATCCTGCCCAGGCGTGTTTTCCATTTTCCTTTCGATACCACGATGTACTCCTGCTCAACAAATGCAGCAAGGCCACCGGCTTCACAATGCGCTTTGATACGCGGATGCTCTGCGTCCATGCTGAACAAGGCAATATTGCATTCCAGCTCACGACGCATGGCATACACCAGGTCATCGTCTGCATTCAGGATGGCCAGGCCGTTCCTGTTTGTTGTACGGGGTACCACCATTTTGGTACGGGCCAGTTCTTCTATGGACTCTATGCCGTCAATGCCGATATGGTCTTCGGTAATATTGGTGACAATGCTGATGTCTGACTGGTCGAAACCAAGTCCTGAGCGCAGGATGCCGCCCCGGGCGCATTCGAGTACCGCGAAATCGACAATAGGGTCCCGCAGTATCGTGGCTGCACTGGAAGGGCCGCTGCAGTCTCCCTGGCAGACCAGGTTGTTGTCAATATAAATGCCGTCTGTTGTCGTATACCCTACCTGGTGTCCGGCAGTTTTCGCAATATGTGCTATGAGCCGTGTGGTAGTCGTCTTACCGTTGGTGCCGGTTACCGCTACCAGGGGGATGCGGGCGCTTGCTTCTGCCGGGTACAGCATATCGACCACGGATTCCCCGATATTGCGGGCAATACCTTTGGAGGGGGTAAGGTGCATCCTGAAGCCGGGTGCTGCGTTGACCTCAATTATCGCTCCTGTCTTTTCCGTGATCGGCATATTGATGTCTTCTGCGATAATATCAATGCCGCAGATATCCAGGTTCACCAGGCGTGCAATGCGCTCCGCCATAAAGATATTTGCGGGATGCACCAGGTGTGTAAGGTCCGTAGCGGTACCGCCGGTGCTGATATTGGCCGTGTCTTTCAGGAAGAGGATCTCCGCAAACGGCAACACTGTATCCAGCGTATAGCCTTTTGTGTCCAGTATCTTTTGCGTGACTTCGTCTACTTTTATTTTGGTCAGGAATTTTTCATGACCATCACCTCTTTCCGGGTGTTCATTTACTTCGTCGATCAGTTGCTGTATGTTTGATTGGCCGTTACCGATCACCATAGCGGGTGTACGTTTGGCTACGGCAACCAGTTTAAAGTTTACCAGCAGGAAGCGGTAATCCCAGCCGCGTACAAATCTTTCGATGATTACATAGCGGGAAATGTTGCGGGCCAGTTTGTACGCCTTCAGGGCTGCTTCCTGGTCGGTAATATTCGTGGTAATGCCCCTGCCGTGGTTCCCGTCTACAGGCTTGATCACCACGGGGAAGCCAATCAGCTCAATCGCTTCGGCCAGTTCGTCTTCGTCAAGTACCAGGGTGCCTTTGGGTGTAGGGAGGTGTGCTTTGCTGAGTATTTGTTTCGTGCGTTCCTTATCTGCAGCAATATCTACGCCGATGCTGCTGGTGGTGGAGGCCATGCTGGCCCGGATGATCTTTTGATTTTTGCCCCAGCCCAGCATCAGCATGGATTCGTCATTGAGCCGGGTGACGGGTATATTTCTTTTGCGTGCTTCGAGCACGATCGATTGTGTGCTGGGGCCGAAGCTTTCGCGGGCGTGCAGGCGCCTGATCTCCGCGATCTCGCTCTGGATTTGTTCTTCGGTTGCGGTGCCGGATACCAGGTGCTCGGCCACCCGCACAGCTGCACCTGCAGCAAATTTCCCGGCATTTTCCGTTTCATAGGCAAAAACGACATTGTATACGCCGGCCTGTGCAGTAGAACGCGTGCGGCCGTAGCCTACAGCAATGCCGGCCAGCGTCTGCAGTTCCAGCGCAATATGTTCGATTACATGCCCCATCCAGGTGCCCTGGCGTACGCGTTCAAAGAAACCTCCGGCGTGTCCTTCCGAACAGCGGTGTTCATACAGGGAGGGTAATAGTTGTTCCAGCCGTTCCGAAAATCCTTCGATCAGGTTGGTGGGATATTGCTCCAGCTCCCCGATATTCAACTTCATCACGATGACGTTTTGACGATAATTTGACCAGTAGTTTGGTCCGCGCATCACTTTCAGGCCTTCGATTTTCATAAATTTCATTTTTAGTTTGGCGATTGTTCCTGCAAAGGAACTTCTTGCCGGCCCAAATCACTTTATAGCATTGAAAAGGATTGTTACATAATTACCATCAGGCCGCCGAAGCAATGGCTAAATCATTAATCTTGCATTCATAAAATATTCGTACCGGATTTATGAACCTGAATTCTGGCTACCCCTTCTGGCTGATCAAAGACGGGCTGCCCTATACCTTCCCCAAACTGGACTGCAATAAAACAGTAGATGTAGCGATCATAGGCGCCGGTATATCGGGGGCCCTGGTACGCTATTTCCTGCTAAAGGCCGGGGTGTCCTGCGTAACGCTTGATGCGCGCACGATCGGGCTGGGCAGTACTTCGGGCAGTACTTCCCTGCTGCAGTACGAGATCGATACGCCGCTGCACCGGCTGATCCCTAAAGTAGGAAAGCAACAGGCGGAACGTGCGTATCATTTATGCAATGATGCCATCCTGACATTGGAGCATATTGCTGCGGCACTGGACTTTACCGAGTTTGAATCCAGGAGCAGCCTGTATTTTGCAGCCTATAAGAAGGACAGATCTTTTTTGCAGCAGGAATTTGAAGCCCGGAAGGCAGCAGGCTTTGATGTATCGTTGCTGGAGGAGGCTCAGGTACGGCAGCAGTATGGTTTTGAAGCGCCTTCAGCCATCCTGTCCCGCCATGGAGCGCAAACCAATGCCTATGCTTTTACACACCGTTTATTGCAATACAAAAAGGGAAAAAGCCTTGATGTATATGACCGTACTGCCGTAGTGAAAACCGAACAGCAGCGCAACGGTGTCGTATTGCATACCGAGCAGGGTTTCCGGGTAAAGGCAAAGAGGGTAGTTTACGCCACAGGCTATGAAGTGGTGGAGCTGATCGATAAAAAAATCGTAGACCTGCAGTCGACTTACGCTGTGGTCAGCGAGCAATACCCCGATCGTGCTGCATTCTGGAAAGACGAAGTTCTATTATGGAATACTGCCGACCCTTACCTGTACCTGCGTACGACACCCGATGGCCGTATCATTGCGGGCGGTCGGGATGAACGGTTTCACCAGCATACAAAGAGGGACCGCCTGATCCCGCAAAAAGCAAAGCAGCTGGCAGCAGATGTGCAGAAACTATTCCCGGACCTCCATTTCAAAACAGAATTTACCTGGACAGGGACGTTCGGCGCCACCAAAGACGGCTTGCCCTATATCGGTGTCTATGATAAAGTACCCAACAGTTATTTTGCGCTGGGCTTTGGAGGTAATGGCATTACTTTCAGCGTGGTGGCGGCGCAGATCATTACCGAGCTGGTGCAGGGAAAGAAAAACGAGGATGCGCCGATCTTTGCTTTTGACCGATAAAACAAAGAGCAGGTAACGGATGTCGCCTGCTCTTTGCCTGGGGTATTGTATCAACTGCTTTTCTTTTTGGGGACTTTGCCGCCGGCTTCCCTGGCCTCGGACAGCCCGATGGCTACGGCCTGTTTTTTACTGGTCACTTTTTTGCCCGAACCGGACTTCAGGGTGCCCTCTTTCATTTCGTGCATTGCCTGCTCTACTTTTTCCCCGGCTTTTTTGCCATATTTCGTTGCCATGATCGTATCTTTTAGCATACAAAATTCCGGCATCCAGCTTCACTTTCTTTTACATCCCCGGCTTTGCGGTGCTATACAATTTTAAGATGCCAGGGCGTTCAGGAAATCTTCAATCATTTCCATGGATTTCATTTTTTCGGCGATCAGCATGAAGTTTTTACCGACCTGCTTCAGCTTCGCGTTGTTCGTGCGGGTCTGGATATAATGCAGGATGCGGTTGAAGCCTTCGCTTTCAAAATACGGGGAATCCGGGTTGCTGATAAAGTACAGGCGCAATTGCTCGTTTTTCAGGATCAGTTTCTCAAAGCCCAGTTCCTTCGCTACTTTGCGGCAGCGGATGGCCGTCAGCATATCGACAACCTGTTCCGGCAGCGGTCCGAAGCGGTCAACCAGTTGCCTGGCGTATTTATCCAGCTCTTCATTGTCTTTCACATTGTCGATCTGCGTGTACAGGCTCAGGCGCTCGGTGATGCTTTCCACATAGGTGTCTGGTATCAGGATCTCTAGGTCGGTGTCGATCGTGCAATCGCTGACATAGTCCTGCTTGCGGTCCATTTCGGCCGCAAAGACGTCTTTGAAGTCGGTGCTTTTCAGTTCCCGGATCGCTTCGTCCAGTATCTTATGGTACATTTCGAATCCGATATCGGCGATAAAGCCGCTTTGTTCGCCGCCCAGCATATTGCCTGCGCCGCGGATGTCCAGGTCGCGCATGGCAATCTGGAAGCCCGAACCCAGTTCTGTAAATTGTTCCAGGGTCTGCAGGCGTTTGCGGCTGTCGTCCGGCAGGGTGCTGAGCGGAGGCGCCATCAGGTAGCAGAATGCCTTACGGTTGCTGCGCCCTACACGGCCCCGCAGCTGGTGCAGGTCGCTGAGGCCAAACTGGTGTGCATTGTTGATGATGATGGTGTTCGCATTCGAAATGTCCACCCCGCTTTCTACGATGTTCGTACAGCAGATCACGTCATATTTATGCGCAATAAAGTCAAACAGGGCCTGTTCCAGTTTGGCGCCTTCCATCTGTCCGTGTGCCACAACGATCTCCAGGTCCGGGCAAAGGTCTTTCAGGCGTTTGGCCATCTCCGGCAGGCTTTGTATGCGGTTGTGCACGAAGTACACCTGTCCCCCGCGCTCCGTTTCATAATAGATGGCATCGCGGATGGTGTAGTCGTCGAACACGATGATCTCGGTATTCACCGGTTGCCGGTTCGGCGGCGGTGTATTGATGATGCTCAGGTCGCGCGCATTCATCAGCGAAAACTGCAGGGTGCGGGGGATGGGCGTTGCGGTCAGGGTCAGGGTGTCCACGTTCGCCCGGCGTTCGCGGATCTTCTCTTTAGCCCCTACGCCGAATTTCTGTTCTTCGTCAATGACCAGCAGGCCCAGGTCTTTGAATTTTACATCCTTGCCCAGCAAGGCGTGTGTGCCGATGATGATGTCTACCTTGCCTTCTTCCAGCCGCTTCAGTGTTTCTTTCTTTTCTTTGGCCGATTTGAAACGGTTCACATAATCCACGTTGCAGGGGAAATCTTTCAGGCGTTCTTTAAAGGTCTGGAAATGCTGGAAAGCCAGGATGGTAGTGGGTACCAGCACGGCGACCTGTTTGTTGTCGGCTACGCTTTTGAAAGCGGCGCGTATGGCTACTTCCGTTTTGCCGAAGCCCACATCGCCGCAGACCAGTCGGTCCATCGGAGCGGTTTGTTCCATGTCTCTTTTCACGTCGGCTGTGGCCTTGCTCTGGTCCGGGGTGTCTTCGTAGATAAAAGACGCTTCAAGCTCGGTCTGCAGGTAGCTGTCGGGTGTATGGGCAAAGCCCTGCGAAGCCTTCCGCTTGGCATACAAGCGGATCAGGTCGGCTGCAATGTCCTTGACCTGCCGCTTGGTTTTGTTCTTTAGTTTTTCCCAGGCATCGCTGCCCAGTTTGTGTACTTTGGGTACGGTGCCTTCTTTGCCTGTGTATTTACTGATCTTGTGCAGGGAGTTGATGTTCACGTACAGCACATCATTGTCACGGTAAATAATGCGTACGGCTTCCTGCATGTTGCCGTTCACTTCTATCTTTTGTAAACCGCTGTAGCGGCCTACACCGTGGTCGATGTGCGTGACGAAGTCACCGGGCTGCAGGTCGCGCAGGGCTTTCAGGGTAATCGCCTTGCCTTTGGTATAAGCCTGTTTGACTTTGTATTTATGATAACGCTGGAAGATCTGGTGATCCGTATAGCAGAGTATTTTTTTCTCGTGATCCACAAATCCCCGGCTGATGGCGCTGGGTATCGGTACAAACTGTATGCCTGCATTCAGGTCTTCGAAAATACTGTGCAGGCGCTCCAGCTGTTTGGGGTTTTCTGCAAAAATGTAAGGCGTGTATTGTGTTGCTGATTTCTTTTTCAGATCGGCGATCAGCATGTCGAACTGGCGGTTGAAGGCCGGCTGCTCTTCGGTGGCGAAGCTCAATACGATGGTTTCTTCGAAACGCTTGCTGAGCGTGCGGTTGCGCCATTCCACCAGGTGCATTTGTTCCAGCTTGCTGCCCCATTCCTCTGTGTCTTCAAAATCTTCCAAGGCCAGTGGTCTTACCCATTCTTCTTCATTGTCTACAGCGACGCTTCCTTTGCTGATCTTCGCCGGCAGCTCATCGCTGAGCTTGTGCAGTTTGCTTAATGTAAAGTCCAGGTCTTTGAACCAGAAGCAGGTATTGGCCGGCAGGAAGTCGAGCAGGGACACTTTTTCCTGTGCTTCGAATTTTGTTTCTATGTTCGGCAGGATGCTGACCTGCAGCAGCTTCCGTTCGGATAATTGTGTCTCCGGGTTGAAGATGCGGATGCTGTCTACTTCGTTGCCGAACAGCTCGATACGATAAGGGTGTTCGTTGCCGAAGGAATAAATGTCCAGGATGCCCCCGCGCATGGCAAACTGTCCCGGTTCGTACGCAAAATCTTCGCGGCGGAAACCCAGGCTGCTGAGTTGCTGCAGCAAAGGATCGATCTTCAGGTTCTCTCCGACTTTGATGCTGATCATGTTGCCCGATAAGGTTTTCGGGTTCACGACCTTTTCGAGCAGGGCCTCTGGATAGGTGACGAGTACGCCACCTTTCCTGTCTTTTGAAAATTTGGTCAGGGCTTCGGTACGCAGCATCACATGGCTGCTGTTCAGCTCCTTGTATTCGCCGGTTTTCTTGAACGAATCGGGGAAGTAGCAAATGTCCAGCGCTTTGCTGAGCTGCTCAAAGTCGTTGTGGAAATAAGCGGCTTCTTCATGGTCATTCAGCACGAAGACATGGTTCGCGCCGTCGGCAATGGCTTCTGTAG
>JAEUVW010000279.1 GCA_016786525.1 Chitinophagaceae bacterium | reverse complement strand
AAAAATGATTCCCTGTACCCCATCAACAGGAGATACAATCAAAACCGGCTTTTGTGCTTCTTATACATTGAATGGCATTACCTATACCAAAGCGGGTATTTATACCCAGATGCTCAGCAACAGCGAGGGCTGCGACAGCGTAGTTACCCTTCAGCTGACCAGCGCCCCTATCATTGATATGACGGTGATCAAAACTGCCGATACGCTGAAAGCGGCAACGGCCGGTAAAACCTACCAGTGGGTAGAGTGCCCCTCTATGGACTTTGTACCGGGGGCTACAGGCCAGTCTTTTGCCCCTGCTAAAAGTGGCTCCTACGCGGTTATCGTTTATGTACATCCCTGCCGCTATACTTCAGCCTGTACCAACGTTACCCGCCTGGGCATCGATGAGGCCGAAACGTCTATAAAAGCAGTGGTGTATCCCAGCCCTGCGAAGGATATCGTGACGGTCAGCACAAAGGAAAACCTGAAGCAGGCCAGCCTGAGCATCATGAACCTCCACGGGCAGCTTGTCCTGTCTGAAGAAAATGTTTCCGGCAATCGTATTGAACTCGACCTCTCCGGCCAGGCCAGCGGGGTTTATTTCCTGAAAATAGTCAGCGAGGGGAGGGCCAGCGAAGTGATGAAGATCATTAAAGAATAAGGCTTATACCCTCTGATAGAAAAATCCCCTGCTCAGAACAGGGGATTTTTTATATCTTTTAAATAAATCTTAAACCTCCTGCACAGCAGCCGGCAAGAGCGTATTATTGTCTATCTTTCCCCGGTTCACTACTTATTTATTCCTCCTCAAAAAAACAAAGCCCCTGCGTATGAAGAGATTCCTGAAGCAATGGATCACCAACAGAATATTACAACGCCAGAACACGAATAGTGAAGGCCAGCCCCTTTATTCAGCCTATATACTGGCTAAAGGTTATCGGGAATTCAAGGTAACGGTAAAGCGGAATATTAAAGACGTGATCCTGATTACGGCAGGTATCTTTTCAGCTTCTTTTGGTTTCAAGGGCTTTCTGCTCACCAATAGTTTTATCGATGGCGGAGCTACCGGTATCTCGCTGCTGATCTCTGCGCTGACGAAAATCCCCCTGTCCATCCTGCTGATCTGTATCAATATCCCGTTCATTTTATTGGGCTATAAGATACTGGGCAAGCAGTTTGCCTTCAAAACTATGGCCGCCATATCCGGCCTTGCCCTCTGTGTAGCTACCGTGCATTTTCCCAATGTCACCAACGACAACCTGCTGGTGGCCATCTTCGGTGGCTTTTTCCTGGGCGCGGGCATCGGCATGGCCGTAAGGGGGGGCGCTGTCATCGACGGCACCGAAGTGCTGGCCATCTTCCTGAGCCGGAAACTGGGCACCACACTGGGCGACATCATTATCGTCATCAATGTGATTATCTTTTCCACCGCGGCCTATTTCCTTTCGATCGAAATTGCCCTGTACTCCATGCTGACCTACCTCGCAGCTTCCAAAACACTTGATTTTATCGTAGAGGGGATCGAGGAATATACCGGCGTCACCATCATTTCCACACACAGCGAAGAACTCAGGAAAATGATCGTGGAAAAACTGGGCCGGGGCATTACCGTGTACAGCGGCAAACGGGGCTTTGGCAAAAGCGGCGCCACAAAAGACAGGGATATCCTGTATACTGTGGTCACACGCCTGGAGCTGAACAAACTGACTACCGAGATCGAGAAACTGGACCCCAACGCCTTCGTGGTGATGAGCAGTGTAAAAGACACCAAAGGCGGCATGATCCGTAAGCGGCCTTTGCAGCATTAAATTATTGCACCTGCAGACCCAGACCTGTAAGGTTTTTAAAAACCTTACAGGTCTTTTTGTACCGCAAAAGAAAGCAAGTTCCGGGTTTTCTGTTCCGGGGATGCCCGGTACTTTTGCTTATATTTTTTAACCATTAAGGCATGAAGAAAGACAGCACATTGAAGCATGGCTTTCGCTTTGCCGGACATTTTTACGACTATGGAAAGCAACCAGGATTCCCTACAGTACGAGCGCATTGCACAGGCCATTGCCTACCTGAATGAGCACTTCCGTTCGCAGCCCAGCCTGGACGAGCTGGCGGCACAGGTACACCTCAGTCCGTTTCACTTCCAGCGCCTGTTTACCGAATGGGCAGGCGTAAGCCCCAAGCAGTTCCTGCAATACCTCAGCGTGGAATATGCCAAAGACATACTGAAAAAGCAGTCGCTCAGCCTGTCGGACACAGCTGAAGCCACCGGCTTATCCGGTACCGGCCGCCTGCACGACCTCTTTGTGAAGATAGAAGGCATGACGCCGGGCGAATACAAGAATGGCGGAGCAGACCTGCAGATCAGCTATCATTTTGCAGTCAGCCCCTTCGGTCGCCTGCTCATCGCCAACACGGAAAAAGGTGTTTGTTCTATCGCTTTTGGTGAAGAGCAGGAGCAGGCGCTCCATGACCTGAAAACTCATTTTCCTAAAGCCCGATTGCAGCAAAAACAGCACCCTTTGCAGGAACAGGTACTGACCTTCTTCACCAAACCCGGCTCAGATCCGCTGCGTTTGCATCTGCGCGGCACAGCTTTCCAGCTGAAGGTCTGGGAAGCCCTGCTGAAAATACCGATGGGACAGCTGAGCACCTACGGTGATATTGCCCGCCAGATCGATCAGCCGAATGCTGCACGCGCTGTGGGCACAGCCATTGGCAGCAATCCTATTGCCTTTATCATTCCCTGTCACCGCGTCATCCGGTCCAGTGGGGTGTTTGGCGGTTATATGTGGGGGCCGGAGCGCAAAAGCGCGATCATCGGGTGGGAAGCAGCGAAAACGGGAGCACCCGGCTTATAACATAAAAGCCAACCTGTACAATTTTAAGTATCTTTGTCTACGTGGTTGCAGAATGAAAAATATTAAAACATGAACTACAAAATATCATTTATTCAAATGAGCCTTTTGGCCCAACAGGCCAACTCAAAAAAGTCCAGAATTTCCTTAGAAGATATGCGGAAGCAGGTCAAAGACTTGAAAAACAGCAGCACTTCAAAAGTGAAGAAGCAGCAGTACTAATTGTTTTTGCAGATGCTGAAAACCTGTTCTATCAAAAAGAAATCTCCGAAACCGATTTTATAGCGTCCGGCGCAGAACAACGGGTGTTTCGTTATGATGATTTTCATGTGATCAAAACCAACGACAGCATTTTTTATGCGTTTTGGATTGATTATTTTAATAGCCTGCTCATTCATAATTATTTTTTCCGGCTACCGCATATGATTTTTTGGGTTTTAAAATCATATCTGGCGATTTACATGCTGTTGTGAAACAAGAGTTTATCCAGACAACAGAATCAACAAACCTTCAAGCTGTCAAAGAATTTCTGGCCTATAACGGGTTTACCAATACACGAAACAATGATTATATAAATAAAGAGATCGGACTGATTTTTGAAGATTTGCACGACGAAAATGTGCTCTGCAATAACGGTATATTATTTTTCATTGATACGGTATTTTATCTTCTCGATTCTTTTGTCCCTGAGCAATCCTTGCAGGAAAGATAAATCATGAAACTATTTAACGACGATCCGCAGCAAAACCTGCTCCCCTATGAAGGCCTGGTGCAGTACTTTGGTAAAATTATGGAGGTGCAGGAAGCCGATCGTTACTTCGATCAGCTCAGCACGGACATCGAATGGAAAAATGACGAAGCGCGCATCTTCGGCAAACATTTTATCACCAAAAGAAAAGTGGCCTGGTACGGGGACAGCAATTTTTCCTACACCTACTCCAATGCGACAAAACAGGCCCTGCCCTGGACAAAGGAGCTGCTGGAGCTAAAAAAACGTGTAGAACAACTGACCGGAACTGTCTTTAATTCCTGCCTGCTGAACCTGTACCACAACGGCTCCGAAGGTATGGCCTGGCATAGTGACGATGAGAAATCGCTGGGCAAAGACACGACCATTGCATCCCTGAGTTTTGGTGCGGAAAGAAAATTCGCGTTCCGGCACAAACAAAGCAAAGAAACCATCAGTTTGCCCCTGGAACACGGCAGCCTGCTCATCATGGCCGGCAGCACACAGACACACTGGCTGCACCGCCTGCCACCAACGACAAAGGTCCACACCCCGCGGATCAACCTTACCTTCCGGACCATGCTGCAGCAAGCCTAGCTTGCTACCCTGTTGTACTTATTGCGGTATTCCACGGGAGAAAGCCCGGTGATTTTGCGGAACACATCGCGGAAAGCCTTGGTATCGTTATACCCTACCTCATACATTACCTCGCTGACATTTTTGCGCGCCATTTCCAGTTGCTTCTTCGCGGCCTCTACTTTTACGCGCTGCAGGTATTCACCGACGGTATTGGACGTAGCCTTTTTAAAGCGCCGTTCGAAACTGCGGCGGCCGACAGAGAACATCAGCGCCAGCTGGTCTACCGATATCTTGTCTTCATAATGCTGTTCTATATACTCCTGCGCCTTCCTGATTTCTTCGTCTTCATGCTCCTTTTGCCCGTTGAACATGATAAAAGGCGACTGGCTGTTGCGGTCTATATCAATCATAAAGGCTTTGGACACGGCTATAGCCAGCTCCCGGCCACCATACTTCTCGATCAGGTACACCAGTAGGTTCAGGAAAGAATAAGCTCCGCCGCTGGTGTAAATACCGTCATCGTCCGTCATGATCTTATCATCTACTAGGTTTACCTGCGGGTACATCTGGCGGAACTGTGCCGCCATCACCCAGTGCGTAGCACATTGCCTGCCATCCAGCAGGCCTGTAGCAGCCAGGAAAAAGGCACCGATGCACAGGCTGGCAATCTCTGCTCCGGCAGCACGCTGCTGCAGAATCCAGGGAATAAAGGCTTTGTTTTGCTCCATGCCTTCCAGCAAATCCCCGTGTACCGCCGGTATGATGATCAGGTCGGTCTTCCGGATATCGCCGATCACCTTGTCCGGCTGTATCGTAAACAGGCCATTACGCTGGGGAATGGCCTTCTCCAGGCCGACCAACTGTATGGTAAACAAGGGCTCCCGGCCCATGCGGCGGGCAAAGCTGTTCGCTTCCGAAAGGATCTGTTGCGAGCCGTCGATATTGGGCAGACTGGTATGGCCAAAAGGCACCAGGATGGAGATGTGTTTCATACCCTACAAATATCGATAAACAATGTCGTAAATGACCATGCGAAATGTCGCTTTTACACAATATTTCTTTTTCCGGATCAGCGTACGTTTGCATTAGAAAAAACGCAGTATTATGAAGCCTTACCTGCTCCCCGAAGACATCAGCGTGTATTGCATCAGGGCTGCTTCCTTCCCGGATGGCGTCCTGGCCGCACACCAGCAATTGCATGCCTTATTGCCTTTTTCCGCGGAGCGAGGCTACTTTGGCCTGTCCCGGCCGGAAAACGGAAGCATTGAGTACTATGCGGCAGCGTCAGAATGCATACCGGGAGAGCTGTCGGGTAAAGACCTGAAAGAAATCATCATCCGGTCCGGGACTTACAACAGTATAACGATAGAGCATTATATGCGCGATACGGCAGCCATCGGGGAAGCATTCCGGCAGCTCATTGCAGATCCGGGCATAGACCCGCAGGGTTATTGTGTGGAATGGTACCTCACGCAGGAAACCGTACGCTGTATGGTACGCCTGCAAGCGTAAACATTATTTTCTCACTCCTAAATAAAAACAAAACACAATGGCATCAGTAAGCACTTATCTCAATTTCGCCCGCAATACGGAAGAGGCGTTCAATTTTTACAAATCCGTGTTTGGCGGTGAATTTTTCGGTGATGGCATCATGCGTATGGGCGACATCCCGCCCATGGACGGACAGCCCCCGCTGGCAGAAGAAGACAAAAACCTGGTCATGCACGTAGAGCTGAAGATCCTGGGCGTTCATTCCCTGATGGGTACAGACGCACCCGAATCGATGGGCTTCACCATGAACTTCGGCAACAACAGTTACATCAACCTGCAACCCGATACCCGCGCCGAAACCAAAAAGCTGTTTGACGCCCTGTCTGCCGGCGGCCAGGTGACGATGAACCTGGAAGATATGTTCTGGGGCGATTATTTCGGATCCTGTACCGACAAATTCGGCGTACAATGGATGTTCAATTGCTGTGAAAAAAAATAAAAACGAGAAAACATGAGCACATTACAGTTTAAGATCGACATCAACACCAGCCCCGAACACGTATGGTTCGTATTGTGGGACGACTATCATTACCGCGCCTGGACCAAACCCTTCATGCCCGGCAGCCATTACAAAACAGACTGGAAAGAGGGCGGACGCATTCACTTCCTCGGACCCGACGGCAGCGGTATGTACAGCGAGATCAGCGCCAACAAACCTTTTGAAAAAATGTACTTTACCCACCTGGGCGAGGTGCGCGGGTTCCGGGAACTGCCCGCAGACCCGAAAGCCGCCTGGGCCGGGGCGCAGGAAAACTACAGCCTCAGCGAAAAAGACGGCGTCACTACCCTGTCCGTAGAGCTGAAAAGCGATTGGGAGGAAAACAAACAGTTTGCCCAGGCTTTTGACGAAGGCCTGAAGCTCATCAAAGAAATGGCTGAAAACCTGTACATTACAGTTGAAGCAACAGTTGGAGCTCCGCCATCACTGGTCTGGCAACTCTGGAACAATGCCGCCGATGTACAGCAGTGGAACAGCGCTTCGCCCGACTGGCATACACCCAAAGCAGAAAACAACCTGGTGGCAGGCGGCCGTTTTTCCTACACCATGGCCGCCAAAGACGGCAGTTTCTCCTTCGACTTCGGCGGTGCATACACGGAGATCGTCCCCGAACAGC
>JAEUVW010000271.1 GCA_016786525.1 Chitinophagaceae bacterium | reverse complement strand
GCTGATGGCATGTTTGGCCATCGTTTCCAGGGTTTCCTGGCCATCGCTCCACTTAGAGTGGGCATGGATAATGCCTTTGATATCCGAGGCCTGTATCAGCACCGGAAGCTTGCCGGATACCGCCTGTTCCAGCACGGCCGCTGTTTCCCGCAGCGCTGCCGGGATGAACTGCAGCTTATTGCCCATGAATATTTCGGCTTCGCTGCGCACCTGCTCCGGCAATTCGTATTGCTGTTCAAACGCTGCCAGGAACTCCGGGCTGCAATTGTTGCGGAATGCAGCACTGTACAACTTTTCTTTCGCTACAAAGGTGAAGTCGACAGGGATATTATCCGGCAGCAGCAACAGCAGTTTGCCTTTTGCTTCATCCACTTCCAGTTTGAGCCCTGGTACATTGCCCCAATAGCGTGGCAGGGTCTCCAGCGGCATATCGCTGTAGATCTCAATTTCGGATACGGTTTCCATCTGGCGCTGCACTGCCCCGCTCAGTAAGAAGGTATATTGAGGGAAAGCTTTGCTCAGGCGTTCGATCCAACCTTTCGCGGCCTGCTCTACGCTGGCCCAAAGCTGGAAACCCTGGCTGGAACGGATAAACGCAATGTTCTGCAAAACAGCCTCCTGTGTTTTCTGGCCGAAGCCTTTAAAGGAAGCCAGGCGGTTTTCATTGCAGGCATATTCCAGCTCACCTACGCTTTCGATGCCCATTTCCTTCCAGATCGTGCGGACTTTCTTGGGTCCAAGGCCTTTGATCTTCATGATGTCCAATACACCCAGCGGAGTGCGGGCGATAATCTCTTCCAGCTGCTGCAGCTTACCCGTATCCAGTATCTCCCTGATCTTAGCCGCTGTAGAAGCGCCGATCCCTTTACTGCCCCGCAGGCTGGCCTCATCCATACCGGAAATATTGTCCTCCAGCTGGTCGATATTATAGGCTGCAATACTGTAGGACTTTGCCTTGAAACTATCTTCCGCATGCAGCTCCATCAGTTTGGAAAGCGCCGAAAAATACTCTGAAATATCTGCGTTCGTCATAACGCAAAAATAAGTAAGCAGTTTATCTTTGTTACACTATGGCAAAAAGTGATCTGAAGCTCAGCCTGATCCAGATGGATATCGCCTGGGAGCAGCCCCGTGAAAACCGGCAGGCATTGGAAAGCAGGATTGCAGCATTAAAGGGGCAACAGCATATCATCGTACTGCCTGAAATGTTCAATACCGGCTTCAGCATGAAGGCGGCGGCGCTTGCGGAAAGCATGCAGGGAGAGACCCTGCAATGGATGAAAGAGCAGGCCCTTCAAAGCCGCAGCATTATTGCCGGCAGCCTGATCATCAGCGAGGATGGCAAATATTACAACCGCCTGGCCTGGGTATTGCCCGACGGTTCGGTAGCCCATTACGACAAACGGCATTTATTCTCTTATGCAGGAGAACAGGTAGATTTTGAACCGGGACAGAAAAGAGTGATCGCCAGCGTGAATGGCTGGAAGATTTGCCTGCAGGTTTGCTACGACCTGCGTTTCCCGGTATGGGCGCGCAATACGGACGACTATGATGTATTGCTGTATGTAGCCAACTGGCCGGAAAAACGAAACTATGCCTGGGAGGCCCTGCTGCAGGCCCGCGCCATTGAAAACATGAGCTATGTGATCGGCGTCAACCGTGTCGGCACCGACGGTAACGGGCACCAGTATATCGGCAATACCAGCATCTACAGCCCGGTAGGAGAACTGATCGTCAAGGCCGGGGCAACGGAGCAAGTATTGAGCCATACTCTATCGCATCAACTGATTGAAGACAGCCGGTTCAAATTTCCCTTCTTGCAGGACAGGGACAATTTTGTACTGTTGTAGTTTTACCCTGACAAGGCTGGTGCTTGCGGAGCGGAAATTATATGATCCCATCCTGCTGAGCGGACTTCCCCTGAAAGGGGAAGAGAGGCTACCGTAGTAAAGACTACAGCTGCTCATCAAATTTGTTTATAAGCATTCAAGTGCATTCAAACTCATTGCCTGATTGGCATTTTATCGAATTGACCCATTTCCAGACTGACTAATTGCCCAATGCTACCCCTAAGCTTCCGCTCAGGCGGGAGGAAGCACGCGATTCCGGAGCACTTCTTCAAATTAACTATTTGACTAATTGTCCAATTGCCTTCTCGGGTTTATCTTCCAATCAACACATCTTCGAATTTTTGGAGGGAAAGCTTTTATACTATTCCGCAATAAGCACCTTATGTGTTTCCCGCCATCCTGCTTTGTCCACCACAATGATGAAATGCCATCCCGGCTGAAGCATAACAGGTACTTCTTCCGTATCGACAGTGAAAGATGCCTGTATCTGCCCGGTGATGCTGTACACAACAACGGATGCTCCCTGTAATGCTAAGGGCACTTTAAGGTGTACCTGGCCGGAAGAGGGGTTTGGAGCGATGGAAACCTGGTGTTCTGAAACTGTTTCAATAATTGCGGTTGGATTGACAAAGGTACAATCAGAGGTGTCGGTGCAAGTCCCTTTCGTTACGATGACGGCATATGATCCCGGGGTAACAACATAATATGCGGAATTGGTTGCTCCAGGGATATCGTTGAAGTCAGGGCAGGTCACCCACCTGTAGCTCTCAAATACTTCTGTGGTCCGCAACACGCGCCCGTCTGTTGGCAGGGTAATCGTGGGCTTGCATTGCGCCTGTACCTTGTTTGAAAATCCGTTTACTACAGTAAAAAACGCAACAAAATATAGTAGTCTTTTCATAAGGAAAGTTTTACAGTTCCTATAAAAATAAAAAAATTATATAATAATGAAAACAAAAACTACTTTTAATTCATTAGAAACCATGAAACATCTGTTTATTACCCTTTTTACGCTGTTGGCTCTGCCATCTTTTGCCCAAAACCTTGTGCCTAACGGAGATTTTGAAGCCTATACCCATTGCCCCAATAGTGGGGGCGGCAGAATATCGGAATGCCAATACTGGTTCAATGCATCCTTGGGAACTCCTGACTATTTCCTCCCTTGTGGGGAAGATGCGTTCTCTCATGCACCGGACAATTTTTTTGGTTATCAAAAGGCGCGCAGTGGTGATGGCTATGCGGGTATGTATTTATTTCAAGCGACCAGGCTCGTACCCCCGGTCAACTACCGGGAATACCTGACAGTAAAGCTGACCTCTGAACTCAAGCCCGGGAAAAAGTATGATTTTGAAATGTATGTCAGCCTGG
>JAEUVW010000227.1 GCA_016786525.1 Chitinophagaceae bacterium | reverse complement strand
GTTTCAATGTCACCGGCTATCGGGACAGTACCAGCAAGACCAGCTTCCCGGCAGACACCCTGCGCCTGGCCTACAGTCCCGATTCCCTGGCGGTTTACCCGGACATGATCATGCGCAAGTACAGCAATTTTCATAAACTGGACATCATCATCACCAATATGTACGCAGACCACGGATTGATCGATGTCGATACCCTTACCGCGCTGAACTTTGTCGTAGAAGGCAGTATCCTGACCCAGCGTTACGATAAGCGCTATTCCGGCACCACCTATTACGGTCTCGGGTCTCCCGCTATTTTTTCTGAGTTGTCCATGAACTATGCGGCAAACTTTGCTGAAGTGAAATTTAACCTGCTCGGCGCCGGTGTCACCAATCCCGTGCCCATAGAACCGATGCATTTTGAGCTGGAGTGGCTGTACCTGGACAATTACAAAAGAAATATAGATGGCGGTACCATCTCCCAGATCAGTCCCTCCGACATGGCCTTCGACTTCCGAAACAATGCCACCCGCGTGTGGCTGGATACAAATTATTACCGCATTCCGCTCATCTACCAGAAAGGCTACATTGCCTATCGTATCCGCACCGTAAGGCCCGACTCCAACGATTACCGCTACCCGGTGTACGGCGCCTGGTCTGCACCCGATAGCGGTTCACTGGCTTCACTGGGTTATCGCTTCGGTACCATTGGTGCAGCACACAAAAATGACAGCCTGAACTGGCAGTACACCGTCAGCTTTGCGGAAGGAGGGCGCTATAAGCACGTGCTCAGCTATTTCGACGGTCTGCTGAAGAACAGGCAAAGCATTACCCGCTTCAACAGCGTGCCCAACCGCCTCATCGCTACCGAGCAGGTATACGACTTTGAAGGCCGTCCGGCGATCAGCATCCTGCCGACACCGGTACAGTCTGCCGCCTTCAGCTACCAGTACGGGCTCAGCAAAAATGTCAGTACCGGCCTGCCCTACAAAGCCGCCGATTTCGACACCATGTATTTCGGCACCTGCCCCAATGAAGTGCCCCCCGCCCCACTGCACAGCACAGCCCTGGCCAACATCTATTATTCTGCTGCCAACCCCGACAAATCGGGCTTTCAGAAATTTGTACCTGACGCCGGGGGCTACCCCTTCGTGCAGACCATCTATTCGGCCGGCTACGACAAGCGGATCGACCGGCAGGGTGGGGCAGGCGACTCCCTGCAGATCGGTTTCGGGCATGATACGCGCAATGAGTATGTGAGCGCCGACCAGCGCGACCTGAACATGCTCATGGGTATCGACGCCGGATGGGCAGACTATTACCGCAAGACCGTCACCACAGACCCCAACGGGCAGGTCTCCCTGTCTGTGCAGGACTACAAGGGCCGCCAGGTAAGCAGCGCCCTGATCGGCCGCGGCCCCAACCCGGAAAAATTCGCCCTCGTCTCCAACGACAACGTGCCGGACTCCAGCCTGCGTATAGATGAGCTGATACGGGGCTCCAGGCAATCTGTCGCCGGCAATACCAAAACCCTCGAAAAAGACTTTTATATGGACGTCACCGGCTACGACTCCATACAGTACATCTTCGGCTTCAAACCCATGCGCGTCTGCGATCCCGGAGACAGCAGCTACCTGTCCGTCAAAGCGCACTACAATTACCAGGTCTACGACGAATGCGGAAAGACCGACCTGGCCATAGACAACGAGCTGGGCGTTACCGGCGTCATGAAAACAGCAGACACGGTGATCCGCACCGAACCCATGCGCGGCATTTATCTCACCAAAGGTACCCACAGCCTGCGCAAAGAATTGTCCTTTAATACAGACGATATCTATGCCGCGGTCGACAGCCTGATGGCCCATCCGCCCAAATGCTTTAAAAACGAACCCCGCTTCATCAAAGACCGCGTGCTCAGCGAAAACTTTCCCTGCCGGGCCGAACTCACCGAGTGTGAGTTGAAAAAGATACAGATGAAAGAAGAGCTCTGGCCGGGCAAAAAGTATGGTCAATATACCTCCCTGGGGGCAGGTGTACCCGATGTGGACGGCGGGGAAAACTCTATTTTTACCCGCTATTGCCATAGTGACACTGCGCTCAGCGTCGTTCCTTCCGGCCATGTCTGGCAGCCCGGACCCGCCCCGGATACCGTGCGCAGAGGCGATACCCTGTACTTCTATTCCGTTTCCGAAGTCTGCAAATACCGCTACCAGCTTTGCCAGGACCTGGGTTTCGAAGGCCTGGACTTCCCGGTGAATATGAACACGGTCACCGTCAAGACCTTTATCTGGCGCTTCAGCGATGCAACGGCCGAGCGCCTGCTGCCCCTGCACCCCGAATACTGCAAGTACAAAAATTGTTTTGACGATACCTACCCCGGCGTCATCAACTCCATACCCTCCGCCCTTACCGCGCAGACCAACCACCGTTTCGACCTGGACTCCATTATCGCGTACGATCCCATATTACCCAGGCTCACATCCGGGCCCATCTACTTTGCCCATGCCCGCGACTCCCTGGCCCTGTACCGTGGAGGCAAAACCGGCATCGATACCATGTCCCTGATGCAGGCCTACTGCAACAGTGCAGACTCCGTGATGGCCGCAGAGTGCTTCCGAAGTACCTTCAGTACACCCATCTCCCAGATCGGTTTCGTCAACGACAGGGTTAAAGAGCTGTATTACCAGCGCCTGCGCGGAGCCTATTTCTCCAACAGGGAGCGCTTCAAAGCCTACCTGGTCACCGCTGCCGACTCCACCTGTGCGCCCTGCGAAGAGCACCGCATGCGCCTCATTCCCGCTTCCCTGTTCTCCGATGCCTTCAATGCAGACGGCTCTTATAACCCCGAAAGCGAGTGGTTCAAAGGCGGCGTATTCGGCGCAGACGATACTACTGGCCTCTCCATCAAAGACCTCACCGGCTTCGGCGGCGACCTGACCATCGACTCCCTGTACCGCATGCGCGACAGTACAGCCCTGTTCTACGACTCCACCGTCATGGCCATCAACAATGCCAGGATCGACAACATTAAAGCCGCCTTTGTGAACTGCACACCGCTCAACAAATTGTCAGCGCTGGCCGATACCCTGAAGGCATTGATCCTTCGCGAAAAAATATATTACGGCGATTTCACACCGGCCCATATCCGCTATGCGATGAACGCCGTTGGCATCACCATCGGCGATCTCTGCAATCCCTACATCATCAATTACGAATACCATACGCCGCCCAGCATGCCGGCCAATACCGGCTGCAAATCCCCGGGATATTACGCGCATGTACAGGCCTTCCTGAACCGCGAACCCATACAGCTCCTGGCTGCAGCAACGGCTACAGGTGCTTCGGGACCCGTGCCGATGACCATTTCCACGATCAAGCCTTTTGAGTCAGACCTTTATGCTGTGTTGTTCCATACCAACATCACCGCTATGGCTACACGCACTGCCGATAGTTCTGTATACGAGTTGAAACTGGCCAGCCCTACATCCGATACCGTACGCTTTTACTTCGAGATCCACCGCAACGCCTGCCGCAGTATACTCGCCCATTCCGCCACCCCTTCACTCGATACCTTCCGCATCAGCGACATCCGCTGCATCACCGAGACACCCGGAGTCCCCCGCGGTACCGGCTATATTGTGAACCTGTCCTTCCTGGCCGATATCGAAAAGCGCAGCGGCAGCAACCCCGCCCAGACCTGCACCCTGCTGGCCTGGAACAATAAAGTACAGATGACCGGCAGCGCCGGCAGCCTGCAGGAATGTGTGCCCTGTACGCAGATGCTGAGCCTGTACAGGGAATTTACCGACTCCATGACCGCCTGCAAAGTACGCGGCCTGGGCCACCCCCTGCACCAGACCATGCTCACCAATTTCCTTAACGAAAAACTGCTGCGTATATTCAGCTGGGAAGAGTACAACCGTTTTATCGGCAGTTGTGCGCTGGCTGATAGCCTCCCCCTGATCAACTACAACGGCTACGCATCCATTACCCTCGCCAACGATGCCGCAGCCGATGCCTTCATCAGCTACATCAACACACTCGATACCGTCAGCCTCACCACACAGCTGCGCTACAAAGACGACAGCGTGCACCTCGTGCTCGACTTCAACAGCATACCCCTGAACAAACTCCGCCTGGTGCGGGCCCACGTCGCCGCCTACAACACTACCGCTACGGTAAACGAGGTGTTCAACCCCGCAGGAGGCAACAACTTCATGGGCTGGCTGATGGTCAGCAAAGGCACACCCTTCGATTCCGTCACCCTGCGCGCCAACTTGTCTGCCGCCTTCACCATCCGGCCTGCCTTCGAGGTCCAGCTGTGGACCGGTCGTATCTACACCCCGGTAAACTGCTACGACTTCCGTTCAAAAGGTACCGCCTCCAACGCCGTCATTTCCTCCGCCATTGCGGAAACCAATAAATTTATCCTGGACCAGGGTATGGCCGCCTGGTTCCTCAACCGCAGGGAATCCACAGCCTACGACGAATACAGCGTATCCGAGAAAAAATCCTACCTGCAATACGTGTACCGGTTTGCCGGCCGCAAACCCGCCTTCGTGCTCGATACGATACAGGCTTACTATTTACAGCCCAACGTATTCCCGACCCGCGCACCGCAGTACGGCAGCCCCTCCGGCCTGCCCGACCTGGGCAACCTGTACCTCGCCGAAGCCGCGCATCCCGGCCTCAGCAAAGCCATCTTTATGCTCGATAAAGCACAGGCCCACTTTGGCAATGCGTATGTCAGCCCTTCCTATTCCGAATTCACAGATGGCCGTATCGCGATCTCCGGCCTCACGGCGCCCGAACGCCTCGACCTCTTTTACTGCGGCGACCAATCCTACTGGTACCGCTACTTCGGCCTGGGCGATACCCTGTTCAACATCTTCTTCCGCCTGCCCGCCTACATCCCCGAGGTGCTCAAAAACGACTATACCCTCAGCCAGGTCATCGCCACGCCCGGCCAGGGCAATGCCCGCTCCCTGCAGCTGCGCTTCAACAAAGGCAGCGATACCATCTTCGTCAATGCGTTTACCGACTTCACCGTCGGCAACAGCCAGGTGCTGCACGACGTGCTGCTCACCAATGCTTACGGGCAAAGCATCCCTGTGGCCGATACGATAGACAATTGCGAACGCAGCAAACTCAGTTCCTCCATCCGCGCCGGCTCCGAAGACTACCGCCTGTACATAGATTCCATCCGCCTGGCCCTGCGCACGCAGTTCTATGCCTACGTGATGAGCAATATGAGCGAAAAGCTGTACCTCGGCTATTGCGACCAGCGCCACGGCACCACCCTGTACTATTACGACCGCGCCGGCAACCTCACCCGTACCGTGCCCCCGGGCGGCGTGCGCAAGATCAGCAACAGGGATACGATGGACATCATAGACCGGCGCCGTACAGAACAGCTCATCACACCCGGTGTGCTGCCCCTGCACGGGAAGATCAGTGTGTACGAATACAATACCCTGGACAAAGTGATCCGTCAGAATACCCCCGACGGCGGCGAAGTCCGCTACTTCTACGACCAGCTGGGCCGCGTCATCTACTCCCAGAACCGCAAGCAGGCCGATAAAGTAGCCTATACCTATACCCTGTACGACGGCCAGGGCCGTGTCACCGAGACCGGCGAAGTAGACCTGAAATGCGGGACCATGTATTATATCCGCAGTGGTTCCCGCTTCTCCGATTCCGTGTGGCACCCCTGCATCTACAAATGGTCTTCCGGCACCGGCACCGGCCCGCTGTCCACGCCCCCGTATTACTCCTACGACAACCCTTATATCCACAATGCCCTGGCCTATACCGAGCAGGAACGCCGCGACTACATCCGCAGTCAGAAGCGTTCCGATGTGGTGTACACAGTGTATGACACCAGCGCCTTCAATACCGGCCTGCTCATGGGCATCAACACACAGGAAAACCTGCGCAAGCGCGTCAGCTGCATCAAATATTTCGAAAAGCTGCCCGCCACAGACACCTTCTATCGCAGCTATACCTACGCCACCCACTACAGTTACGACATCGCCGGCAACGTGAAGAATATGGTGCACGACTATCCGTACCTCGAGTACCAGAAGCAACGCTACAAGACCGTAGACTACGACTACGACCTGGCCAGCGGCAAAGTCGTGCTGCTCAGCTACAACAGGGCAGGCTCCGACCAGTTTTACCAGCGCTACAGCTACGACGACGACAACCGCGTCACCAAAGTAGAGACCAGCGCCGACGGCTACATCTGGAAGCGCGATGCCGAATACCAGTACTACCAGCACGGACCCCTGGCCCGCGCCAGCCTGGGCGACCTCAGGGTGCAGGGCATCGACTTTGCGTACACGATACAGGGTTGGCTCAAAGCCGTGAACGGCGACCTGCTGAACCCCGCCTACGATATGGGCAACGACAGCTTTGGTAACAATGTGCACGCCTATGACGCCGCCGCCACCGCCATCAACTACTTCAAAGGCGATTACAAACCCATCGGTACCACAGCCGCAGTACACACCGCAGAGCCGGCACGCGGCCTGTACAATGGGAATATAGCCCGCCTGTCCAGCGACATCCTGCCCTTTAAGCCCCTGATGGCCAGCTTCACCTACGACCAGCTGAACCGCATCAAATACGCCGTGTACGACAGCATCAGCCCTGCAGTGGCCGGTATGGCCGGCCTGCATCCCGTACCCGCCTACAAGAGCATGTACGACTACGACGCCGACGGCAACATCACCCGCCTCATCCGCCGTGTCGACAAGCCCGGTGCCGATAGGATCATGGACAGCATGCGCTACTACTACGTAAAAGGCAGCAACCGCCTGTTCCGCCTGACCGACAGTGCGGAAAACAACTATGTAGATGACGTAGACAAGTTCACCGACAGCAACCTGATCCGTTACCACTACGACCCCATCGGCAATGTGACCAAAGACCTGGTCAGCAACCAGGATACCATACAGTGGAACCTGTACAACAAAGTGACCGCCACCGAGAACAGGTCGGCCCGGAACAGGCTGCGCTTCACCTACGACGGGGCCGGGCACCGGGTAGCCAAATCGCTGCAGACCTATACCGATGAGGGCGTCACCGCCGAAGACAACGAATACTTCGTACACGATGCGCAGGGCAACATCCTGGCCGTATACCGCAACAGGAAAAACTTTACCTACGAAGGGCCGGCAGTGATCACGCTCCATGCCGTAGCCGCCGCTTCGCTGTATGCACGCAGCGCCCTGGGCGACGCCACCTATATTGCCGAAGCCCTGGGCAACGACTTTATCCGCGACGGTAGTTTTGAAGCCGCGCTCACACCGCGCATGCTGGCCTATGAAGCCTCCATACCGCGCCGGCCGGCCATGCACTACCTGTACAAAGATCCCCGCCTCACGGAATTGCTGATCTATTCTGCCAGCGACTGGGTGGATACCCTGCGCTGGATAGCGCCGCAGATGGGCAACCCGGTGGTGATCTCCTCCTCCTTTGCGTCGGCCTTTGTAGACCAGCAGCACGATATGGCCCGCTACATCATGCGCCACTTCATGGCCACCCCGGATGTGTCCCGGCGTACACAGGCGCTGGTAGAACTGGGGGGCGCTATGGACCCCGATGCCGGTATCGGCCTGCTGCGCGATGTACATACCCGTCTGGGCCTGCCGGTAGACAGCCTGATGGATGTCAGCGCGCTCAGTGCCAGCATTACGGCACAGCAGACCGATGCAGACCTGCTGGCCGTGGCCCTCGGCGATGCGATGATCGCAAAACGCAGCGAGGTAGACTATATTCCTTTCTTCGAACAGGTGATGATGGAGGGTGGCCTGGTAGGGGCCGATCCGTACTACAGCCAGAACATCAGCCAACTCAGCCAGACGCTGCTGGGGCGCTATGCCGACCGCAACTTCCTGCGCGACTTTTTCGGCCTGTACTGGAGCAAAAGCTACGACCGCCTCAGCGGTATGCTGGGCACAGCGGGCCTGTACCTGGCCGACTACCACAGCGATCCCGCAGCCTACCTCACTGCGATGAGTTCGGCCATCAGCGGCGCCTTTATCGACACGGTGATCGCCAGTATGGACGGCATGAGCCTGGATGCCTACGATACCCGCCTGCATGCGGCCCTGAGCGGCGCCTCTACGGCTACGGTAGACATCGGCTGGCATACGGAAAAATTGAACCTGCAGAAGAACCAGGTGCTCAGCAGCGAGACCTTTTACCTGGCCGAGCATCACCTCTACGGCAGCAGCCGCCTCGGTATCAAAAACTACCTCGAAGACCAGCTGCACGGCTACCGCATGTGGCGCGAGGGCAGCGGGCCTTCGGCTACCTTTGTGCGCGATACCGGTTTGCTGGTGTTCCGCAGGTCCTGGTTCTCCCAGCGCCTCAACGAGGTCATCAGCAACAACGAACGCCTGGACTATGGCCATTTCGATACCGGTGCGCGCATCTTTGCGCATACC
This sequence comes from Chitinophagaceae bacterium, assembly GCA_016786525.1. Classification (GTDB taxonomy): domain Bacteria; phylum Bacteroidota; class Bacteroidia; order Chitinophagales; family Chitinophagaceae; genus Rurimicrobium. Next base: position 19,183 of record JAEUVW010000227.1, on the reverse strand, counting down.
CTGGGCCAGAAACAGTATGAAGTGACCAACCACCTGGGCAATGTACTGAGCACCGTCAGCGACAACCGCTACGAGCGCGGACTCATCACCATGGGCATGAACGGGCCCGTGATGGGCGACAGCGTGAAGGTCTTTGCGCCGGCCATACCCACCTCCTACGATTATTACCCCTTCGGGCAGCTGATGCCCGGCCGCTACCAGTCGGCAGATACGGCTGTGCAGCCGATCATTTTTCTCACGGGCGGTACAACAAGAGTGCTGTCCCTGCCTACGGCCATACCGGTGGGAGGAGCCCTGGCCGTATACCCCCTGTCCGGCTCCGGTGCCGGGCACAGTGCATTGAGCATGGGGCCGGATGAGACCTTTATGCTCACCACAGACACCATCGGCGCAGGGGCCACACTGCTCATAGCAGTAGACCCCGGCCTGCAGACCCGCTTGGACCTGAATGCAGATATGCTGCTCGGCGACCCCATGCGCGCCAGTGTGGAAGAAAGCTTCCGCGACGAATACCAGCAACTGCATACCCGCGAGATCGCCAGTGTGAACCTCAGCATGGAAGGTAAATTCGGTATGGACTTCGTACCTTTAGGACACGAGGTAACCTTACGACTGATGTACAACGCCAGCGGCGAAGACCGCACCACTTCCGCCACAGCGATGGGCACCGGCGGTCCCGGGCCTGTCAGCATGCCGGGAATGGGCTACAGTACCTTCCTGGGCGGCGTAGACCTGACCCGAATCGACATCAATTTCGATAGCTGGACGGTCAAAGTGGTCAACAATCCGCGGGATCTGTATCGCTTTGGGTTTAATGGGCAAGAGAAAGTGAATGAGATCTATGGCAGAGGGACGCACTATGATTTTGGGGAAAGGTATCATGATGCGAGGACAGGTAGAATTGGTTGGGCAAAAGATCCTCTTACAAATAGATTTCCTTCAGAAAGTCCTTATTCTTTTGCAGGAAATAGCCCCCTGTTTTTTGTTGACAAGAATGGTGAATACAAAGTTGCAGCCGCAGATGAGGCTCGTTATTTTGAAAAATATCCATTAGTAATGAAATACTTATCAACTATGATTGAAAAAGATATTTCAAACAGTACAAAGATAAAAGATGGCATTATGAAGGTTAATCCAAATGTTCATACCTCCACGATATCGGGAATATCTAAATGGGGATTCGGTCCTGAAATAGTCTTTACAGATAGGCCGGGTCCTAGAGGTGGTGAAAATAAAAGTGCAGCCGGATATAGCTCTAAGGATGATCAAACTATTGAGTTAAACTCAAGGTATGTAAAATATGTTGAAAAAATTCTCGCAACCCCTGAACGAACTGATGGAGAAAAGCAATTAGCCTTAACTAGATTATATATGACGATAATTCACGAAACTTCGCACAAATTAAATAAACTGGTTAATCCTGGGATTAAAAATGATGAAGGTCATTATGTGTATCCTAATACAAATACTAACGGTAGGAGTAGTAAGGAGGTTGGAAATCAAGCAGAGGAGTATATTTGGGGTACAGAAAAATATCAGCCTTTTTCAGAACCCAAACCTTTGACTAAACAAGAGGAAGCAAAAGCAGTAGAAGGTATGAGTCCAGAAAAATTTCAGCCTGGCACGACGGAAGAAGTAATAAAAGAGGCAAATAAAACAGAAGAAGGTCGGCAATCTTTACCAACAGTACCAACTACCACACCTTAATTCAAAAATATGAGAAAGTTTATTTTATTGTTTTTTCTGCTCTTTACCAAAGACGCATTTTCTCAAAAATTAGATGAAAAACTGTTTAATGAATTGTGTCTTGAAATTTTAAGACAAGAGAATTTGTTTAAGCAGAAAGAAGAGCTTTTAAAAGATGGAGTATCTCTTGAAGAGGATATAGTCAATAATACAAAGCAAATTAATTATGGAAGTGGGACATTTGATGCAGTTAGAAAATTTAGAAAAAAAGCGTTACAAGAACAATTATTAATTTTATCAGCAAGCAGTTTGCCTATTTTCCCTCTGAGTGATACTTTGTATATTTATGACAAACAAAGTACTCTTTCAGATAATCTGGTTATTATAAAGGACGTTGTATTCAAAGTAATTACACAATTGGATAAAAACTATTTCAATAATGTAATAATCTTGGAGCAAGTAAAATTGCGTGAGAATGAAGTAGTGTTTGTTTTGTCATTTAATAATGATGTGTTACGTGTACTATTTACGTGTACTTTGAATAAAGTTCAAATCAATTCGTCAAAAATGCTTCATTTAGGAGACTTTTAGGGCACTGGTCTAAAGGAGTTGGTAGCTGTTTATGCAAGTATAATTAATTGTAAACCAACATTAAAATATCCGAATAAACCAAAAATGATTAAATTAAGGGTGGGCTATACAGTCCACCCTTATTATTTTCAAGCCTAAAAATACCCTCTGATGAAGCAAAGTAAAACCTATTGTGTTAAAGGAGTTGGTGATCATGTGAAATGCCCGTGGTGTAAGGGTTTGAGTATTAGATATGGTTTAAACAAAGCAAAAAAACAACGCTTCAGATGTAAACTTTGCTGTAAAACATTTCTTATAAACTACACCAATCAGGCTTATCGTAATTCTACGAATACCAAAATAATAAATCATTTAAAAGAAAGTTGTGGTATTAGTAGCATTTCCCGTCTTATCCATGTAAGTAAACAGACTGTACTTACCCGGATTTTAAAAATGGCCAAACATCTAAAGCGGCCTCCCGTAACATTTGGAATGACTTATGAGATAGATGAGCAACATACTTATATTCAAAACAAAGAAACGGGTGAGATATGGATTACTTATGCTTTTTGTCGTGAGACGAAGCGAGTTGTAGATTTTATTGTAGGTGACCGAACTAAGATGACGATGAAAACAGTAATTGATTTTGTTTTGCTGAGTAACCCGATTAAGGTATATACTGATGGTTTAGGTAATTATAAATCCCTTATTCCAAAATTTTTGCATAGTACCAGAAGGCGAGCAACGAACCATATAGAAAGACAAAATCTGAAAAACCGAACAGATTTAAAAAGATTGGGCAGAAGTACTATTTGTTATAGTAAAAGTGCAGCATTATTGTCAGCTTGTCTGAGGATTTACTTTTGGGGCTGAGTGTCCGCCAGGAGTCTCCCAGAGGGGACTCGTGGCAAATTCAGCGCCGTTAGTTTTGTAATAAATTTGAATTACTTATTTTGTGTTAGTTCTTTGAAGTACAGGCTTTCCGTAAATAGTCAATGGCGCCACGCGTCTTTGTAAAAAAAGGTGGGTATGTAAAGATAAATATCGAAAAGCCTCAACAGGCTGCGACAAACGGCAGCAATCAAACAGGTTTGCCTGCAAACTCCACATCATCTTCATCATCAAACTAACGACAATGAAAAAGGCAATACTCTTTACAATATTCTTCTTTGGGTTTAGCCATATCTATGGGCAGGTTTGGAACCTTAAAGAAGATTCCAGCACTAAAAAAGCACAGTCTTATTATTCAAAATTCATGGGTAGGCCTGTGTATGAGTTCCTACTGGATGACTCCATAAGAGGTTATGAAAAGATGAGGTTTAATGATGAGCCTCCAGGAAGGTTATACTCTGTTCGGATAAGGCAAAATAAGCAGGAAGCAGTTGAAATTATTATCTGCAAATATGCTTATTTGAAGAAAGAAAATTTTGATCTTGATTGGGATAAGAACCTTTTCTATAAAGAAGAAATCTGCCGTCTTCTTTTCTATAAAAACGATACTGTATATTTAGATGTTAGGGATACGTCTATTATTAAAAAATAGGGCGCTGGTCTAGGTAGTGGGTAATGTTCCAAAAGAGCTGATGGATGAATAGGTAGTGTATCAAAAGAGCTGATGGGGTGAACACTCCACGAAGATTACGAGATTAAGCGTACGCATTTGCGTACGCTTACTTTTTGATAGCCCTCTTCTATGCTAAAATATTCGTGTTCTTTGTTGTTGTCCGGACATAGTACTGCTTCACGGTTTTAAAGTTTCGGTGCATTAAAATTTCAAAGAACGTCGGTTGTCTGTGCGTTTAAGTTCGGCATATCATATCGCAGACAACCGACCTATTAACTGCCATTCTTGCTTTTCGTATTTGATCCTTGAATTTCCAACGATCCGGTATAGCACCTTTCATCACTTCGTCGGGTGTACACCCTGCCAGTTGAGCATTGGGCATTGCGTTGAAATTTTGTTGTGCTACCGCAAGTAATTTATCGAGTGCACAAGAATCGGCTACCGTTTGTTTATACAAGAAGCGATATTTGATTAACTTATTGCCCGGCGCCACCTGTCCTTGGCTCGGTTAAAAGGCTGATGAAGAGACAGCGTGGCCTACGCGGCTGCAGAGGCTCGGCACATTACAAGAGTAAAATTAGATAATGGTATTGTAAACAAAACTGCAAGCGCAGAAAATTCTGCAAATCAGACAACATCAATTACTAATTCTTCACCCTAAATGCAATTATATGAATATTAAAAATGACGCACATTCGCTTATATTAGATTACGTTTCGACGTCTAAATATTTAATTAATTTATTAAAAGAGATGCTGCCTAGCGATGTATCAATTTTACGAGGAAGGGTTCTAAAGCTTATACCTGCTCAAGGTGAAATAGATGGGATCAAATATGAAATCCACGGAAAAGGATGTTATTTTGAATTTGCAAATTGGCATGTAGATATTGATATGGGTATAAATGATTGCTATAATTGTTTTGATTCATGGAAGTTATTTGATTTTTTAAATTCAATGGATTCTCAAAAGAGAGAAAAGTTCAAAAAGTTAGAAGATGTTGATATTTTAAATTCACAAATTCAAGAATTGATTGCTAATGGAGTTATATTAAAAAATGGAAATAGCACCGCAAATTTATCTCTTGTAGGGGCGCTGGTCTAAAGGAGTTGGTGATCATGTGAAATGCCCGTGGTGTAATGTAACCCTCCCCAAAATAGGGACCGGTTTAAACGAACAATTCAAAACTAAGGGCTGCTCCAATCGGAGCATCCCCTGCAATCTTAAAACTTTCGTTCCATTCAATAGAAATCAGGCGCTGGCCTTGAAACTGTCATCGTATTCCACAGTTCCTTCCGCTATCTTTCCTGTAAATGACAGTACCTGGAAATACTCCGCCGGAGCATGCAGGTACTGCAAACGGGCATCGCTCCGGAATCCGAAGCGACCATAATAGGAAGGCTCACCCAACACCACGCAGCCTGCGGCATGCAGTTCCCTCAAAGCGTCAAGAGCAGCTCTGATCAGGCCGGAACCCACACCGGATCCCTGTTTGGAAGGGATCACCGATACAGGCCCCAGCCCAAACCAGCCTTCAGTTCCTGAGGAAATGCGTACAGGCGATAGAGCAATATGGCCTATCAATATTCCTTGCTCCTCTGCTACCAGAGAAATGCTTAGCCTGCCATTTGCGCGCAGGGCTTGTATGATGAACGATTCCGTTCCGCTGCTATAGGCTGCAGAGGCAAACGCTGCCTTTGTGACTTGGTCGATAGACCCGATATCAGAAGGTTCTTCCCTCCTGATGGTATAATTGTATTGGTGCATGATTAAGTAGTATTAAATGAACATAAGAAGTCATCTTCTGCTGAAGGAGCAGAAGCCATGAATAAAATTATCGGCTGAAAATGTAATTACCCGGACGGTAATTACGGTAACACAATATCCATCATACGCTCAGGTTGAAGAAAAGCAATATTCCCCCCCGAAAGTAAAGAAAACTGTGATAAGGATCGCAGCAGCTGGAGAAAAGAGCAGGCTGGGGGGCGAGCTTAAAATGAGTATCATTACCATAGCGGCTATAGTTTCTTTTAAGCTCTTTCCGTTCTTCGACATGTTCCGAAGGTCATGCCGAACGACAATTAATACGCGATAAAAGAAATGCCTTGAGTGAGTGATCCTCTTAGTTCGGGTATCCCAAAGTGTTCATGAGCTGTTCCTTGTGGGCTGGTATAGGATAAGAGCATGCGCCGGGCAGCTGCATCAGGCTCCCTGCGCGCCCAGTCTTTCTACTTTTGCGATCCATTGTTGCCGGAATTCCGGGCTGGAATCCCTAATAACAGCTATGTAGGTCACTTTCACCGGGCTGACCCCGCAAAATTCAAGGGTGCCTTTCCTGAACTGGTTCAAAGTAGGGCTCTTCATAAACAGCCAGTCATACCACCTGGGGGTATCGGAGGTGACAATAATCCTGGCCGTTTTCCCTTTTAAAAGTTTTTTGGGGAAAGGTTTGCCTTCGACAGGCTGATAGGTAATACCCGGGAGAAATGTCCTGTCGATGAAGCCCTTCATAAGGGCCGGATACCCATACCACCACATCGGGAATATCCACACCAGGTGATCCGCCGCTTTGATCTTTTCCAGCGCTTCCAACAGATCGGGTTCCAGTTCTGTGCGCTGCCGGTACCCAAATTGAAGGTTGGGGTTGAAGTGCAATTCCGCAATATTGATCCTGGAAATTGCAGCTCCGCTTGCAGCCAGGCCCCTGGCGTAGGCATCTGCAAGGGCATGATTATAGCTTTCAGGATCAGGATGCCCGTTGATAAGGAGTACTTTTTTCATGTTGTGTTTTTGCTTTTGTCAGCCGGGTATACCGTAAGCACGTCTGCTTGAACGGTAAGCCAGCCTCTGCTAATGGTGCAAAGCAACAGGTAATCGCTGAGCGCAAAAAGGACATTTGTCTAAAAAGCGTAGGCCCTCCTGATCCGGCTCAAATGCCGCTGCGTGATGCCAAGGTAAGATGCCAGCTGGTTAAGCGGGATGAGCGTCAGATAGTCCGGATGTTTGTTCATCAGTTCTGCGTAACGGTTTTCAGCACTTTCCCTAAGCAGGGTAAACACGCGCTGCTCCAATTTTAAGAACTCCTGTTCGGCTATCGTTTTGGTGAGGCGCAGCCAATTGCTGCTGTTTTTTTCAAACTGTTCGATGGTCGCCCTGGGGAGGACAAAGAGCTCCACATCGGTTACGGCACAGATATTTTCAACCGTTTGCTGCTGGGTGATGAAAGAAGCGTAAGCGGTGGCGAAGCTGCCTTCAAACGTAAAGCAATAGGTAATTTCCTCACCTTGACTATTGTGGTAAAACGAACGGAAAATTCCGGAACGAACAAAGCCTACCTGCCGGCAGATTTGTCCCTCCCTTACAAAATAGTCATTCTTTTTTAGGGTCCGGGTACTACCCGCATTTACGGCCAGGCTGATCTCCTCCTCGGTAAGTAAATTGAATGAGCTTAAATATTCCTCCATAGCGACAATGGCCGCTTCAGCAGCTTGATACAAAGATACAGAGAACTCGTAACGGGTAATATCAAAGAAATGGCTCTGTGCCCTCTGAGGTTTGCTGTTTTTGAGGCAATAGCAGGCTGCTACCGGCTGTATTTTCTTTTCAGCTCTTCATACAAAACATCCAGGCCTGCGTCCGCATCTGCGGTCTGGGCGTTCGCAAAAAGAATAAACGCCCTGTCCTGGTCTTTAAAGACAAATACTTTGCTGAGAAAAGTGCCGGGGTTGCCGATGTTGTAGGAATAGGTTTGATGATTGTTGTCTGCGTTCCAAAACCAACCGACTGCAAATTGGGGCAAACCGAAATGAAGGAAGTTAAATTCTTCTTGGGTTAACAGTTCAGATTGCCCGCACAGGCCTTTTAACTGAAGCTGGATGAATTGGGCATAGTCGGGCAGGCTGACGTTGATGTTGCCTGCACACAAAAGCCAATTGAGTTTGTAATTGTCGCCCGGGGCTTCGGGCATTAAATTGCCGTCGTGGCCCCAGGGTTGCAGGGTGTCCTGTGCATTAGGGTTGCCAAAGCCAAAGTTGATTCCTAATTCTTGCCCCAGATCGGCAACAAGTGCTTTGTATGATTTTCCTGATACCTTTTCCAGCATGAGCCCTGCTGCAACGTAGCCTAAGTTGGAGAAGTGGATGCTGTCTTTACTTTTAACCGGTTTGTGCTGAAAAAACCAGGCCGCAAACTGGTACCGTTGCTGTGCTTCATCTCCTGAAAATTGTTCCCGGCTTGGCTTGCTGTACGTGTAGGTATAAGGAAATAAGCTGGCTCTGAACGTCAGTAAATTGAGTAGGGTCAGATGGTGATAGGCAGGATTGCTTTTTGCTTTCAGTTCCGGGAACAGGTCAAAGAACCGGGTGTCCCAGCTGATCTTCTTCCCATGCACCAATTGTGCTGCGATAAAACCAGTTATGGCTTTTGTATTGGAACCAATCCTGAATTTATCGTTTATACCCGCAGTAAGTGCGGTATTGATTTTCTGTACGCCCGATACGTTTACTTCCAGGATTTCACCGGAGCTCAGCACTGCATAAGCGAGTTCGGGAATATGGTATTGTTTTCTGATGCTGTCGGCGAAGGAAGCCGTGGCCTGCCCCTGTACAGCATGAAAAATGCCCAGGGCGCAGAGTATTGCCACTATATTTTTTATCTGTTGCATGGTCTTCTGGGTAGCGCAGAGCAGTTTGGGGTGTGGTGTTTGTCTCTGAAACCGCGCAGCCTTAAATGTAGCACAAAGCTGGTAGCAGTGCCGGCGTAAATAATACTGATGTGCTGTTGCCTGCTGTTTTGTGCCCCGTGCATAGCTTGTGCTCCCCTCTCAAAATACGGCCGGTGTGCAACTAATTATCCAGATTGTACCCAGCGCTTTAATTCCTGTTGCCAGCTTATCACAAAGCTGAGAACAATAGAATCTGTATTAAAAAGTAAAACAAACTTGTCATTTTGTAAAATAAACTGGCTCCTACATACCAGATGTACGCGGGGGATCGGGTGGGTATTTGGATGAGGCGTTTTACGATGGAATTGTTTAGGGGCTTTCGGTGTGGCAAAAGCCACAACCTGTTGAGGTTGGCTTTTGTTGTCTTAATCAGCATTACAAGGTAAATAGTGTTTATTTTAAGAATACACCATATTCCTTTTTCTTCCCTGCCGTTATTATTTTAGAATCGCAAACTTTATCTCTGACTAATTTATAGTCATTATCCGAAAATTCACCTAGGTGCGCTTCTGGATGATTTACAAGCAGATCCATCAAGTCTCCTCTATCTTTATATACCATCTGAGTGCAGTTAACGTAGCTATCTTTTGATAAATAGCTACGCCCTTCTTGGCTAATTAATACGTGCTCGTTTTTCTGTTCCTCTGAAGGGAACATGTTTTCATTTATTTCTGAGTTTATATACAAGAGGGCAAATCCTGAATGGTCATACTTTTCGCCTATGATAATAAATCTTTTCTCTTTTCGCGCAAATGAACAATACACTTTAATGACACCCTTTATTTTAAGATTTCGGGTTGCCAATTCCTCCCTGATGGGTTCTGAAAAATGATTACCAAGAAGGGGCGCCATTGAAAGAGCAATTCTGAAGTTCTAGATTGTGTTTTATATACTCAACCATTGAAGGTTGAGCGCCTCCAGATATTGCTATATCGATAAATGGGATGGTTGCATCTAAGCCTTTCGTTTCTACTGTATTGTTATATGCATTATCATGAGATTTGGCGCGCAATCTCCAAAACCCATAATTTCTATTTTCGTTTATGGATTCTATTAGGCACTCTATATCGCTTTCAGAAAGGGCATCCAGATCGGGCTTACCGTTTATTTTTATGATATTCTCTTCGTCTTCTGTAAAGTTTGGATTGGCGTATTGAGGCTTTACTAAATTATAAGAATTAGATGGGACGGGACCATGCTTCATGGCAACAATGTAGTCTCCACTAATAGGTCTTCCATATTTTGCTAGATGTTTCTGTTCTGCAAAGTATAAGATCTTAAGAAGGCTATATTTATCCCACTCTCCACCAAGATAATCGCATATGTACATTAGAGCAGCGATTGCTTTTTCTTGCTCATAATGAAATGTAGGTTGCATATAACAAAGATACAATTATCTGGATGGATGTGATTCTTTCTTCTTCCCCATCTTTTTGTCTGCCTGCTTTATTGCAGCGCCGATCACGTCCATAAAGCTAGCATTAACGGCTATAGGCTTTTCGTATTTACCGCGGGGTTTAGCCGGCTTGGCTTTCTTATCCGTGCTCATACTTCAAAATTAAATAAAAAAACGAGTAAATTACTTCACGATACCTTTCAGGTGTTGTGTATTTTTGCACTCCTAATTAAATATGCCTATGAATAAATAGAACGATATAGTATTAACTAACAGGTCGCAGTCTCGAATTACCACTCAAAAGCGAACCTACCCATTACGATTGTTTTTTGATACGCTGATAAAGCGTAGCTACTTCTTTTGTTATGGGTTAGGCCGTGGTAAGCCTGAGACTGCAAGGGAATATTGGCTACGCTCTTTTTTATGTCTCAAATTACCACACAATGAGAAAAATAATTCTATTGGCGGCCTTATCCGTCGTCATATTGCCTTCATGTAAAAAGGATAAAGAAACACCTAAAGCAGACCCTAAAGCTGCTTGCATCGTTAACTATGACTACGAAAGTACGTACAACGTGTATCACAAAGGGTCATTAGACACAAGTCTCACGGCAACCATGATAACCGGACAAGACAAAAACGATCGACGCATTGGTGTATCTCTATTAAGAAGCAAGGACAACCATCTTGTTTTGATTATGGACTGTGAGTCTAAGACTTTTGTTGTTGATGGACAACCAGGAAAGGTAGGTAAAATATACGCAGACAGTTTGGTTATTGAGGATGGAGACTACAGGCGCGTTTTCATTCCACGCAGAAACTAAATCGGGCGCATATGAACTCTCAGTTCTGGAGTACTCCCGGCGAAATAATAGTACGCTGGGTTGCCTTTCTTCCCGTATTCATAATTGTTGTTATGGTCGCCACGTTCATAGCTCGATTTATGGCTGAAATGTACAAGCCTGAGGTATATGCGATGATAGAGGAAACCGGCACGTTTGGTGACTATTATATCAATGGGCCTCTACTAATGCTTGTTTTGACAATTGTGCCGTTTACAATGGCAATATTTTTGTCTTCGATAGTATGCCCAAATCCAGACATAGGTTATGGAGTATCGGTAGCCATCTGCTTAGCATTGCTTGGCATAAGCATATACTTGCTTGTGGTAAGAGATTTGCCAACAGGGAAGGTATCATCTATCGTTGTTCAAATGGTAGGACTGCTGATATCGTTGGCTATGTCGAGACAACAGATACAGGATATAGTTGGAAATACAAAAGGGGGCATTTAGCTCCATTTATTGCCTTTTTTATGTAACAAATGCAGAAAATGATGTAATGCCGGGAATAAACTAATTCCTGAACTTTACCCTGTAACATTTGACTGGTTTTGGTTAGGCACCTCGAAAGGGGTGCCTTTTTTATCATCGCTCCCCCATTATAAAGACTACCTTACAGTATGATAGAGCCAAAAGAGGATGGGAAAATGTTTGAGACCGTTATTTTTTATGTGATCAGTTTTGCGGCGATATTCGTTATGGGATTATTAGTTTATAAATTCTTTTCCAGGATTGCTTAGAAGCCGATGTTCCCTTAGACAATATGTTATTCTTTAGTGTAAGAATGTGGCACCTGAATATATTGGACTACCTTACATAGGATTATGAAATTTTCATAGTTTAAAATTGGAAATTATGTCGAAAGAAAAAACAGGTAAGAAGGACGTTATGAAAAAGGCAATCAAAACACCCAAAGAGAAAAAAGAAGAGAAAAGGATGAAAAAAGAAAATAAAAGTCACGCTGAATAGATCAAATTACCAAAGCCTTGTGATGCTTTAAGTGTAACTTCAGTAAATGAAAAAATCTTTTTATGATTTCATTGGTTTGTTTCGAAATGATTCTTACTACAGCATAGTCGCAGAGCTCACAGAGGATGACATCACATTCCCGATGTATGCCGTAAAGGAAGAAATTTTAAAGTACATGCAAGTTGCAACCAAGTATGCACGGGTACAGCCTCAAATAACGGAGCTTTATAAAAGCTACTTAAGGAGCATCAACGAATAGATTTGTTTTAAATTGTCTGGCACCTCCCTTGCGGGAGGTGCTTTTTTGTGGGGAAATTTCCACGAAATTAAAAACGAGTATATTTCTTTGGAATTTGTGAAATCTGAATATTATGTTTGCGGGAAGAAGAAAGTGCCCTAAAATATAAATTCACTCCGAGCGTTAATTAGTATACAGTTCACATAATTCAGTGGAGTTTTTTATATTTTTGCTAGCCTTTAGTCTGTAGATAAACTACAATATGGCAAAAAGTGGTGTAAAAAATAAAAACGGAAATGAAACCTGGTTTAAGGAATGGGCGGTAAACACCATTGATCGTATCGGGATGAGTGGGTTTCTCATCATATGCGCTGTGTCAATTTTTATTTTTTGGGGGACAGTGGATCAGAAGCGCAAATTCATTGAAAAGTTTATATTGCTAAATTTTAAAAAAGAAGAATTATCTCATTCGGTTGTATTTATAATATTTCTACTTCTAGCCTACATTATCACATTGAATTATTATCAAAAAAGGCATAAGCTCCAAAGGCAAAGAATAGAAACATTGGAGCAAGATTTGTCAGATTTAAAGAAACTAATAAACAAATAAATATGTATTTACTATCAATTTTAGCAGGTCTTATTCTATTTAGATATTGGGCAAAATCGTTTGATTTAAACTATAGATATGGCATAGAAACAAAAATACTTCATTTAAAAAATCAACTTACACTAGTAGGTGGGGAAATCAAAGGTGAGTATAAAGAGGAAGGTATAGAAATCCTGGATGCAAGAATTAACCAAACTCTCGGTGACATTAATCGGATTTCTTTGTTTTTTATTTTAACGAAAACATATGGCCTTAATGCTGATGACGAACAAATTAAGGAATATACAACTCGCGTAAACACCGTGTTGGATAGCGACATTAGGCTACGTAGCATTAATGATGAGTTATGCAGAAATGTTGCGCATCTGATATTTGGGTCTTCTTTGAGTATTCAGCTTGCAATTAGATTGAGTAAATTGATACTTTTTTTTAGAAGCCTGTTCCCTGCCAAAGCGGAAAAAACAGTTTTCTATAATTTTAAGCAGCGAGTATCAAACTCCATACACAACTATGAAAACTGCCTTTCACATTAATCACCGCATTTAACTATATCAGCCCCGCTAGTCGGGGCTTTTTCATTCCCTCTCATCCTCTTTAAGATACCCTTTACAGGCAAATAAAATGCATACTGTTACATTTGTTTAGCCATCATCCTCATTCCACAAATCCGGTTCTTGGCTTGATAATAAACAATATGCCATGAACAACGTAAAAGATATCATTTTCAGGTTTTTTTTATTGATGTCAGTAGGTATCACTACCGCTTTTTGTTACTACTGCTGCCTAGATTAATCAGGAAAATTCCACGATTTCTGTATAGATTGATCAAGCGTGCAGCCATCTATGCTACCTTCGTAAGGTGGATATGAACTGGAGGGATTTATTGGCACTGATATTTGTCGGCTTTTTACTGTGTACAGCTGCCATATACGTCTATTATATGTGCCATACCTAATAGTGAGCGTCTACTCATCATCTTTAGGTCTCTGAGGCAACTGCGTAATGTCAAAGGTAGACTTCTTCATTATCTCTTGCAGTTGTTCATTTCGTAAACGTAAATCATCCATTCTACCTTTCAGGACTGTTGATTTATCTATACTGTCCTCTTTCTTCTTGTCATGCTCCTCTGATGTATCCATGCGGTGAAGTTAGACTATAATAAATGCCGACAGCTTTTTATTATTATAGAGGCTACCACCTCTTAAACCTGGACAAGTAAAACACTTCTACCCCCACAATTGCCAGCACCAGAACTATCCCTATGTAAGTCATTCAACAAATATACATAGATTATTGTCGAAATGACGCTATGATGTGTTAATGTCCGAGGCTATTCTTGTTGCTGGTGGTTTACATCCTAAAAAGAAACTCTTCTTTGCCGGGCAAATTTTTGATCAACTCCGCATAAGTTAGCCTTGCTCCTTCGCTTTGATTAACGGCCAGGACAAATCTATCTATATTGGTTGACTTGCGTTCGTTGTATCTGGCTGTAAACTCTGTACAGTACCTATGTAAGTGCTTAGGCGAAACGTAGTGGTATATGCCTATTATTCCACGCTTTAGGATAGAGAAAAATCCCTCTATTGAATTTGTGCTAAACTCTCCCCTAGTCCATTCATCCTGGGCATGGTTAACAACAACGTGATCCTTGTAGTTAGCGCCGATCTTTTTGTAAGGCTTCCATCCGTCTGTTACAATTACAGCATTCGGGCTGACATTTTCTGACAACATCGGGGCCAATATATCAAACCCGGTGTTTGTGATAGTTTGCGCCCGCACCTTCCCTCCACGCTCCAATATCCCTATTACAGGTATTTTGGTGTCTATTGCATTTACGTGCCTGTTCTTCCCGTCAACCCTAGCTGCTTCTTTATTGGCTGCGCGTGCCTTCTTGCTCTTATTCTTCTCTTTTCCCCCAATGTAAGTCTCATCAATTTCTACTACGCCATCCAGAAGGAGCGGGTCGATCTCCCTGAGCATCGCCCTTACCCTGTGCCCAACGAACCAAGCAGATTTTTGGGTGATCGAAAGTCTGGTTGCTAATTCAACCGAACTAATACCCTTTTTGCTTGTCGTAATCTCATAGATAGCTTGAAAGAATTTCCTGAGCGGTATTTTACATCCTTCGAAGATCGTCCCCACCTTGCAGGTAAAGGGCATATCGCACTCCCTGTTGCCGCACCTGTAAGAGTTAATGTCTTTCAGCTCAGGGTTAGCGCTGCGCGTTTTCACCACATAAATTTTCTCAGATCCGCAGTGCGGGCAGCTAATGCCATCTTTCCACCTTTGTGCTGAAAGGAAGTCGTAGCAAGCCTTTTCGTCCTTAAAGAAGTCATTAAATTCTTGTAGTGATTTGAAGGTAAACATCGATTGGCGGTTTTGTGATGTAAAGGTAATGACTTCTGCGTAAATCTGCGTCTAAATTGATAATTATTTTTACGGATTATTCAAAATAAAAAAGCCCCACTCGAAAGAGTGAGGCTCATGTTAGCTTATCTTTAATGTGCAAAATCAAAAGATAACTATATGGAAAAATTTATTAAATGTGTAATTCAAATAGAGGCTGCGCCAAGCTCTGGGATGAAAACGGACAATCCGGCTCTTATCCCCATATCCTCTATAGCCTTTATTGTTGGATCTAGGGTTACTCTAAAAAATAATTGTCCCAACACATATGGCAGCTATCCAATAAAACGAATACACATAGAGAGCGCTAGTCTTGCTGAATTAACGAAATAGGGTAAAGTTTAGTTCTCTCCAAAATTATTTTCGCTATTGCTTCAATGTCTTGATAACTCACCCTGTCAAGTATAGGAAGTATTTTCATTACTTTCCCTTCTATCATTTGTTCGTATTCATTAATTTCTCCCATCCCCAAACTTAGCGAACATTTCGTATGTAAGAGCCAATAAACTTTACTTTTGAGTCAAAATTTACCATTATGAAGTCTCAACTTTTATTACCACACCGCTTTAAGCAAATCGGTTGGTTGCTGCTGGTACCGGCTACAGTACTGGGTATTATCTTACTGCTGACGGACTTGGATAGCATGCCTTTGCAGGCAACAGTATTCTCTTTTGTGAACGATGAAATTTTAGGGCATGTCCGGTATTTCAG
The DNA here is from genome assembly GCA_016786525.1 of Chitinophagaceae bacterium. Classification (GTDB taxonomy): domain Bacteria; phylum Bacteroidota; class Bacteroidia; order Chitinophagales; family Chitinophagaceae; genus Rurimicrobium. Next base: position 3,470 of record JAEUVW010000227.1, on the reverse strand, counting down.
TTTCAGCAAGGTCAATGTGACGACGACACTTGTCGCGGTGCTGTTTATCAGCGGCGCTTTGCTGATTGGTTTTTCCAAGGAGAAGCGGGAAGATGAATTTATCTCCAGCCTGCGTCAGTCTTCTTTACTCTGGGCTGTGCTGGTCAACAGCATCCTGTTGTTGCTGGCATTCCTGTTTATTTACGGTACTGCTTTCATCAGCATTATGATGTACAACATGTTTACAGTGCTCATTATCTACATCGCCCGGTTCAACTATATTCTTTATCGTAATTCGCGTTCCGCTCCTGATGAAAAATACAATTAAAATAGAGCGGACTATATTGGGCCTGACCCAGGATGAGCTGGCAAAGAAAATCTCGGTAAGCAGGCAGACCATCAATGCGATGGAGGCCAATAAGTATGTGCCGTCGACAGTGTTGGCGCTCAAACTTGCACGGGTGTTCTGCAAACCTGTAGAAAGCCTTTTCCAGCTGGAGGATCACGATTAAAATGCAGTGTTCCAGAGATGGTAAAGGGAATGCCATTTTTCAAAAACAGGAACAGGAAAGCAGGTAGTGCAGAAGGGGCGTTGCCGGGGCGTTCAAACCTTTCGGGGAAAGAAAGCCGTATTGTTTATACCGCGTTTATGACGGATCAGCCTTCAATTGCCGCTTCATCAGGATGTCCGTTTGCTTGTCGTCTCCCAACACGAAAATATGTTTGTCAAAGGCCACAAAACCGTTTTTTTCGTAGAAGCGGATGGCCCTGGGGTTTTCTTCCCATACGCCCAGCCAGATATAATCTGCATCTGCCTGCTGCGCTGTTTCCACTGCTTTTTCGTACAACAGCTGCCCCACTTGTTTGCCGTGAAAATCCTGCAGTACATAGATCCGTTCGATCTCAAGGGCGTTGCTGTCTTTGAGGTCGGTCTGCGCGTTGCCAAAGTTCAGTTTCAGGTACCCGATAACCTGGTCGTCGCACAGCGCAAAATAAAAGGCAGAGCCGGGGTCATTCAGTTCTGCGTTTAGCTTTTCCGCCGCAAAGCCTTCGGCCAGGTATTTGCTCATATTTTCTTCCGTATTGGTAGCGGAGAAGGTTTCAAAAAAGGTTTGGCGGCCGATGGCTTGCAGCAAGGCTGTTTCCTGAACCCCTGTCTGCCGGATAATGATGCCGTTCGGGGACGGCTTTGTATGGATGTGTTCCATGATCTGAATCATTTAGTCTGACCGGCCTACATACAGTGTCCGTTCTTTTATTTTTTTTACGGTCCCGTTAGGGTACAGTACAAACGCATTTTTGATGGAAACCTGGTCGCCGGTCTTTAATCTTTTGGCTCGCTCACGCAGCTGATGGGTGCCGCTTTCGGATTTGACCAGGTAAGACTCCGTTTGATCTCCCGAATGTATTTCGTACGTATAGCTCAGTAGTTTGTACTGCAGGTACTCATTGGTATGCATGTCGTCGAGATAGCAGGCCACTGTAGGCATGGAGCGCCGCCGTGTGTACAGGCTGTCAGAGTAGTACATGCCGAAATAGATCCTGGGTTCGGGCAATTCGATGACCTCGAATAACTGGCTGAACAAAACCCTGGTCCTGCCGGTGTCGTGAGCGGCATATACATTCAGCCATCGCCTGGTCCAGCCATCTTTGGGTTTTACGACAAAATACTGGTCCTGCCGCCATACGCCGGCATCTTCTATCGAGAGGAAAATGCTGTCCTGGTGCAGGTTGGGGATCAGTACTTTGTTTTCGTAATCCTGGTACAGGAAGTTGCTTTCCAGGTTGATCATATACCCTTCTGCGGGAATGTCAAATGTTACTTCCTTGCGGTAAGGTTTACATTCGATAAACAATTGGTGCAGGGCTGATTTAGCGGCAAATAGCGCCTGAGCTTCTTTGGAAATGGGTATTGACGTCTCTTTTGTACGCTGCCGGACCTGGTCAAAATCCTTCAGCGCGCGTAAAAAATCATTCAGTACAAAAGGTTGAAGTGTGCCGTAGGAAGAATGGTAGAAAATGGAGTCTTTAAGGATAGGCAGTTCAAACTCTCCGCCGCCCCCATATCCCAGCAGTTCATAGTCATCAATAACATAATTGCTTTTGCGGAAGAAAATCAGTTCTTTTTGGCCTGTGGTATAAGCCGCATGGCGTTTCCCGCAGGACCAGCTTTCGAAGCGCTGGATCTTTAAAGTATCCTGCTCCAGTTTGTTCAGGATGTACCGTTCCACCTTAAAGTAAAAATAATTCTGGTCGAGCCGGACAATAGTGCCTGTTGCCGCATAGTCGGCAATGCAAACCAGTTCAGACAAGCTCATGTACCCGTAGTCTGCTCTTGCCGTACAATGCAGCAGTAGGATAAAAGACGTGATGATCCACTTTTTCATTGCCCGTTTCGCTTGCTTATTTCCAGAAAAAAATGATCACTAAAGTACAGATTTGTCTGCTGTCCGCCCGGAATAAAATCCGGTAGTGAAAAATGTGTGTACTGCCAGCCTGGGCTGAGTAGCCTATGGAGTTGAATAGGAAAGATAAAAATGGGAATAGCCGGATCTGCTGCATGCCCATGTAGGGCAACCCCTGAAAGCAGGGGTTGTTTTTACAGGTGATAGGGATTTGGGGCTTTTTTACAGGGAGCTTTAAGAACTAAAAAGAGGTTTGTTTGTTTTAGTTTTTTGCAGCAGGGCTTCTTTTGGCAAAGGAAATAAGAAAAGGCAGAACAGGACCTTAGTAATGTATAGTTATGTCGCCTGGCTGTATAGTTGTGCAGGGGCGCCCCCTGTTTTGCAGCATTACCCTGTGAAAATCACCTCATTGCGGGCCCAGCAGCTTCAGCAGTTCTTCCTTGCGGGCAGAGGAGACGGGCACTGAAGTGTGGTCGTTCAATTCAACATAGCCTCCCCGCCCGTTATAATACTTTTTAATGCACGAAACATTGACAATATACGAATTGTGAATGCGCAGGAAGAAAATGGGGGGTAAGTACTCCTCGATGTCTTTCAGTTTTTTCGAAACCAGCTTTTTGCTGCCGTCCTTCAGTTTTATTTCTGTGTAGTTGCCCCTGGCCGTAGCGCACAGGATGTCGCCGATCTCAATGAACTCGACGCCGCCGTTTATCGTTACACTGATCCGCTTTTTGAAGCCTTCTACGGGTTGCTGTAAATGCAGCAGCAGGTTTTCGATCTGTTTGCTGCCTTTTTTTTGTTTCACCCGGCTCATGCAGTGCCGGATGGCGTCTGTGAGCCGGCTGTCTTCAAGCGGTTTGAGCAGGTAGTCTACTGCATGGTATTTGAATGCATTGATGGCAAACTGGTTGAACGCTGTAGTGAAGATGATCTCCGTCTCGATACCCGGGACAGCGGCAAGCACGTCAAATCCGGTGCCCATCTTAATGTCTACATCCAGGAAGAGGATGTCCGGTTTCATTTTCTCGAGCGCAGCTATGGCTTCCGGGACATTGTCTGCCACCGCCACAATGTTGAACTCCGGAA
>JAEUVW010000203.1 GCA_016786525.1 Chitinophagaceae bacterium | reverse complement strand
GGGCTACTTGTTTGGCGGACTGGTACTCTGCCTGACCATCGTCGGCATCCCCTTCGGCCTGCAATGTTTTAAGCTAGCGGGTATGGTCCTGCTTCCCTTCGGCAGGAAGGTGGTCAGCACAGACAGTGCTTCCGGTTGTTTTTCCCTGTTTGCCAATGTGATCTGGATCCTGTTTGGCGGCTTGTATACGGCGCTGAATCATTTATTCTGGGGCATTGTGCTGACCCTGACCATCATCGGCATCCCTTTTGCCCGCCAGCATTTCAAGCTCATCGAGCTCTCCCTGATGCCCTTCGGCAAAAAGATCATTTAAGCCTTTTGCGGAAGCATTTGTGTCAATCTTATAAGACGGGTGCTGAAAGTGTGTAAGAACAGGGGCACTGGTCTTCCGAACTTTGTTCTTGATTAATGGGTTTTACAGTGCAGCCCCGGTTCTTTTTTCATAAGTGCCGGGGCTGCATTGCGCTGATTTTGATATCTTGCAGCTATGTCTTACTGCAATGCGATCAATACCATGTCCGGCGACCGGAAAGCCTTACACCAGGCCTATCACGACCACCTGTACGGGTTCCCGATACACGACGACAATGAACTGTTTTGCCGGCTGGTGCTGGAAATCAACCAGGCCGGCCTGAGCTGGGAAACCATACTGAAGAAGGAAGCCTCTTTCCGGAAAGCCTACAGCAATTTCAACCTTAAAAAGGTAGCTGCGTATACAGAGGCAGACCGGGAAAGACTGATGGGCGATGCCGGCATCATCCGCAACAGGCTGAAGATCAATGCGGCCATAGAGAATGCGCAAACCATCCTGGGCCTGCAAAAAGAATTCGGCTCCTTCGAAAAATGGCTGGAACACCATCATCCCAAAACAAAAGAAGAATGGGTAAAACTGTTCAAAAAGACTTTCCGCTTCACCGGTGGTGAAATCGTCAATGAATTCCTGATGAGCATCGGCTACCTGCCCGGCGCCCATACTGATGATTGCGCTATTCAAAAGCGTATCCTGAAAACAAAACCCATGTGGCTGAAGCGATGAATGAAGTCCTGATCAGCACGGATAAAAGCTTGCTGGATATTCCTTTTATCCATCAGTTTTTGAGCCAGAGCTATTGGGCCAAAGGCAGGACGATGGAGGAAACTCTTACCGCTATCGGGCATTCCCTGAACTTTGGCGTGTACGAATCCGGCAGACAAATCGGCTATGCGCGTGTCGTGACGGACTATGTGCAGTTTGCCTACCTGATGGATGTTTTTATCGATGAAAGCAGGCGCGGGCTGGGCTATGCCGCACAGCTGGTTTCCTTTATACTGGATTTCGAAGCTTTGCAAAAAGTGAAGGTATGGCGACTGGCCACAACAGATGCCCATGAACTGTACCAGAAGTTCGGGTTTACAGCACTGTCCCGGCCGGAAAACATGATGGAACGCAAACGCTAAAAACAACAATCCATGGACAAAATCCAGATGGCGGTTTCCGTATTCGACAAAAATGCACAGCATTACCAGGACAAGTATATGAACCTGGAACTATACGATGATACCTATGATTTTTTCTGCGCGCAGCTCAGCAGCTCAAATGCCGCCGTACTGGATATCGCCTGCGGCCCGGGCAATATCAGCCGTTACCTGCTGCGCAGGCGGCCAGAGCTCAGGATACTGGGTATAGACCTGGCCCCGGCGATGCTGGTACTGGCGCAACAAAACTGCCCTGAAGCCAGCTTCCGGCTGATGGACTGCAGGGAGATCGGCAGGCTGGAAACAAAATTTGACGGGATCATCTGCGGATTCGGCCTGCCTTACCTGTCGCAGGAGGATGCGGTAAAGCTGATCCGGGATGCCCATGACTTGCTGCACCCCGGCGGCATCCTGTACCTCAGCACCATGGAAGACGATTACAGCAAATCCGGCTCCCAGACGTCCTCTGCCACGGGGGATACCCTGTTTATGTATTTCCACGAAAAGGGGCATTTGCAACAGGCTTTAGCAGCACAGGGCTTTAGCTTGCTGTCTGTACAAAACAAAGATTTTACCACTGCAGATGGCACTGTGTCTAAAGACCTGGTGCTGATCGCCCGGAAAGCAAAGTAAGCTACTAGTCACGTAAAGACGTATTCCCATTCATCACGCAAAGACGCAAAGGCTTAGCTCGTTTCGCTTAGTGTACTTTGTGTTTTTTCCTTAGTGTGCTTTGTGGTTGAATAAAATGCACGCAAAGGCGCAAAGGAGTACTCCATTCATCACGCAAAGGCGCGGAGGCTTTATTAAGGGCGCAAAAAGGTTTTCGGCTACTGATCGGCTGTGCCGAAAATATTGTGGATCAATGCGCCGTATTTTTCTGCGATCACTTTCCGCTTCAGGCTTTGCTTGGGGGTTATTTCCCCTCCTTCCACCGTCCAGCTTTTGCCGAGCAGGCGGTAACGCTTTACCTGTTCATGAGGCGCCAGCGCTGCATTCACTTTCTGTATATGAGCGGCTATTGTCTTTTTCACCAGTTCATGTTCCACAAAATGTTCATCAGCGGTCCAGGGTATGCCCTGCTTGACAAAATAGTCGCGGAAGTAATCGGCAGAACAAACGATCAGGGCCGAAGCAAACTTCTTCCCTTCCCCCA
>JAEUVW010000176.1 GCA_016786525.1 Chitinophagaceae bacterium | reverse complement strand
GCTATGAATAAGCATCTCTTTAAATTGCTCAGCCCCGTTTTACCGATCACCCTCCTCAGCAACATGGCTTCCGCACAAAGCATCATTGATGCCGGGAAGTATGGGCAGACCGCTTCTTTTGCAACAGCCCGCTCTGTCGGTTTCGGCGGCGCGCTCGGTTCGGTGGGCGGCGACTTTGGCTCCCTGAGCGTAAACCCTGCAGGCCTGGGCATTTACCGGTCTTCCGAGTTCATGATCACGCCGGGTCTGCGCTTCAGCAGTTCCGACAGCAAGTATACCGGCGGATCGACCGGGGATAATAATGTGCGCTTCGGGTTTAATAATATCGGCGCGGTATTTACTGAGGCTGCCTCCGGTAAAAACTACGATAAAGCAGACTGGAAATCCGGCTCTTTTGCTATCGGCATCAACAGAACAGCAGATTTCAGCAGAACATACAATTACGAAGGGCCCAACAATACCAGTTCTGCAAGCCAGTATTTTGAAGGCGATGCTTTTAAATTCCCGAACAGTACAACAGACGACCCCGGCACACCTGCTTATCTCGGATACCAGTCTTACCTGCTCGGCGATTATCCTTACTTTACCATGGTGCCTTATATGTCCGGCATCAACCAGAGAAAAACGGTGCAGGAAAAAGGCGGGATCACCGAACTGGCCATTTCCGGGGGAGGCAATTACCTGGACAAGCTGATGATCGGCGGAACCCTGGGCATTAATTTCCTGAACCACAGGGTCAATACTTCGATGTACGAGGAGACCCTGAATCCTGCTATCAGCGACAGCTTCGACCATTTTACCTATAATGAGCGCTTCAAGACAACCGGGGCGGGCATCAACCTGAAACTGGGCGCTATTTATAAATTCAATGATTACTTCCGGGCTGGTATTGCCTTCCATACGCCTACAGTGTACAGCCTGACGGAGATCTCTTCCAACAACATCAGCGTAAGCAGTTTGGCAATGGGCACTAATGAAGCCAGGACGCCGGAAAACCAGTATGAGTACAGTTATATTTCTCCGTTTAAAGCCATTGCCAGTGCAACGGGCATATTGGGCAAATACGGCTTTATCTCTGTAGACTATGAAATGGTGAGCTACGGCACGATGCGTTTCAATATGGATGATAAGACTACGCAAAACCGCCTGAACAGCATTATGAAGAATACCTACGGCAATGCGTCCAATATCCGCGCCGGTCTTGAACTGCGCTTTGACGGCTTTATGATACGCGGCGGATATGGCTTCTATGGCTCGCCTTATAAGAATGAGACCTACCAGGGCACCCGCAATGACTACTCTTTCGGCCTGGGCTACCGCTTCGGCCAGACCTTCGTAGACCTGGGCATCATCAACAGCCGCTACACTACCAGGGAGCAACCCTATGTACTGGATCAAGGGGCTGATCCAACCTACGTCCAGCCGGCATTTGCTTCTGTAAAAAACAGCCTTACTACCGGTATACTGACGATAGGCTGGAAGCTTTAGCTGAATCGTTCAACTATTGGGTTGTAAAAAGTTGTTCTACCGGATTTTATGTTTTGATTGCCCTTTGAATTTTAGAATAATATCTATAATTTTAGGCAAATGCAACAATTTGATCTTGGTTACAGCAGATAGCATCCGGCAATACATACGCAACAATACAATCGAACTGAAGTGTACGCAAAGGGTCATCTGTACCCCGATGGTTGACCGCTTCTGCAGGAAAATGTCAGCCGGTATCCGGTTTCCGAACATCAACGTATTTGAAGGATACATTTGTGACGGGCATCACCGGTATCTCGCTTCTTTACTGTCCGGTGTTGCCATCGGGATAAATCCATCGCGTATTACAGCCGCTACAGAGATCATAGACTGGCGCACGCTCACCTTTCACGAAGAAGATTATTATCCGCAGGAGGCCATTGATGAGCTGAACAGGCAGGACGCTATGTTTAACAATATAAGTATTGCAGAAATTGTTGAAATCCTGAAATAAGCAGTAATTTTGTAGATATGTTAGTCTTCCTGGACATAGATGGTGTAATGGTTCCTGCCAAAGCATGGCAAAGACCTGAATTGCTGAAGGACGGATTCCCCGCTTTCAGCAGCAAGGCGGTTTGTGCCCTCAATAAGCTGATCGACACAGACACCACCATTGTGCTGACCACTTCTCATAAGGCCCGTTACACACTGGAAGAATGGAGCAGTATGTTCTCCAGCCGGGGTGTAGTGGTGCATCACATTGCTTCCCTTGAAGACAACGTGCATCACCTGAGCAGGAAAGACGAAATCGTAAACTGGTTCAGTCAGCACGAGGTTCATGAAGACTTTATCATTATCGATGATGATTCTTCTTTACAGGCATTGCCTGCCCCGATGAAAGAACATTTATTACTCACGCAATCTATGATCGGCCTTACAGAAGAGCAGCTGGCATTTGCCGAAGCATTGCTGTAGCTGAAGGCCTGCAAAGTATCCTATTGAACGATCCAACTCCCCCAGACCAATTGATCTGGTGTTTTTTTTGCATTAGCCGCTACACCTGTACCGGGAGATTCGGCGTGAAATGAAAAGCCCGCTAATGTTTATCTTCGCAACGCCTACGGGTGTGTATTTAGATATGAAGATCATTCCAGAAGAAAACAAGCATGTACTCGGCCTGAAACTCCCGACTGACCCGCGTTGGGTAGACCTGACCCAGATCAGCATCGCCGATATCCTTACCGATCATGCTTACTGCGAGCAAAAAGCGGCCCTGACCTGCATCTCACTGATCCAGACTTATTCCGAATGCTATGAACTGGTACGGGAACTCTCTCCTGTCGTGACCGAAGAATGGGGGCACTTCCGGACCGTATTGGCGGAGCTAGACAAAAGGAACCTTCCATTGGGTATCCAGCGCAAGGACCTGTATGTAAACGAACTGAAGAAATTTGAGTTGAAGCCCGGGGCCCGGAAAGAACGGCTGGCCGAGCGCCTGGTGATGTTTGCCCTGATCGAAGCGCGCAGCTGCGAACGCTTCCGCCTGCTGTCCCTGTATGTGCCCGATGATGATCTGAAGGTCTTCTACCATAAATTCATGGTGGCGGAAGCCGGGCATTACCGGCTGATGATCGAGCTGGCCGGACTGTACAGTACGCCTGACAAGGTGGAGCAACGCTGGCAGGAATACCTGGCCTATGAGGCGGAGATCATGCAGAACCTGGAGGTACGCGGAGACCGCATTCATTAATAATCGAACAGGATGCTGAAATGGGAACGTTCCCGTTTTTTCGAAAAAATGTGCCAGTTGCCCCGATAATCGATTGTTGAGGGCAGCAGGCGCTGCCCTACTTTTTCAAGCCGGACCTTCATCACCACATCAAAGTCGTACAACAGGGTGTGGTAAGACAGGGCATAATCGCGTGCCACAATTGCATAATCGCTGATGCGGAACCAGGTATCCAGCTGGTTGTACACCACATCATCTTTGTACTGCGGCTTTGGTATGGCGCGAAACAGGTAACATTCTTCTCCGTTGTGCTGTGCAAACTTCAGCTGAAAGTCGTAGCGTTGCGCAATATCCTCATCGAATACGGAAGCCTTTTTACCGACAAAGGGAATACCCTCCACTTTGCTGCCGGGATTAAAGACCAGCTGCTTCAATTGCTCTTTATTCTTTTCTATTTTTCCTTTTGCCCTGGCTTGCCTGCCAATGATGTCTGTAGCGCCGCACTCGTTTACCCGCGGACGGAAAAACAGGTTGCCAAACAATTCCGCCGTATAATAGCGTGCTTGCTTTTTGCGGTCGTAGTAATCGCCGCTGACCTGCTCATTGGTCACCTGGACCGTACGGCAATCTCCTTTCATCGTCTGCACCGTCCGGTTTTCGAGCCTTGCCAGTGTCTTATTGTCTTCATCCAGGATACGGATCTCATTATCGGAGGTATACGCCACGACACGCAGGCCCAGGAAGGCTTTGTAAAAAGTAGTATCTTCTTTCATCCTGCGGATAAAGCCGGCCAGATCCCAACCGTTCTTTGCCGCTTTGATCACCACCTCGTCCATCATGATGTGCAGTCCGGACACTGTGGAATCCTGGGCCGGAGACTCCGGCACCATCATGATCATGAACACGCAGTAAAGCAGGAATTGTTTCATCAGCGTTCCTCCCATTTTTGCATATCGCGCACAAACGCATTGAGTTCCACGCCCAGCTTATCCAGGTACAGCGATTGCGTCTCGTTCAGCGGTATATAGCTTACCGTTACGTTTTCAAGTAGCTCCTGGCCGGAGTGTCCCCTGTCCCAATTCATTTTTTTCACCCGGCGTTCGATCTCGTTAAACTGTTCCAGGAATTCAAATATTTTCTTTTTCTGCCGGACGAATTCATCCTTGCCCACATTCTTCTTCTGCACATCCATTTCGATGTGGTAATTGTTGAGCTCGCGGGTAATGCGGATGCAATGTGAGATCATCTGGTAGTACAGGCTGAACTCTTTATCCTTGGAGGTCGGTTCCTGCAGGTAACGGTTAAAGGAGTCGAATGCATTGCTGTTGGCCGATTCTGCGATCCGCCGGTAGTGTGTCCACTGGTGGATAGAACTGAAATGGTTGGGATAGCAGGTAAACAGGAAGTACTGGTAGTTGGCATGGATCGCGTCTGCAAGGTGACGGGGCAGCCAGTCCTTGTCCCAGGTCGGTAAAAGGGCAAATTCCCCAACTACGGCAAGCGCAGCGCCTCCTACCGTACACAGGGCACGGGTCAGGATCACTTCGGTTTCCAGGCTGTTCTCCGCGGCAAACAAGGCGACCAGGAACACACTGATGAAAAAGGTGGCCACACTGTACTGCTTGCGCAGGAAGTACACCATCAGTACCGGGGAAACGATGAGTAAGACCTCTTTACTGTGCCAGTCGGCCGGCAGGGCCAGTAGCAAGCCTCCCGCCACTACGCCCGATACGGTGCCCAGCACACGGTCCAGTGCCTTTTTCAATGTGGCGCCAAAGTAAGGCTGGGTCACGATCATTACCGTAAAGGGTAGCCAGTAGCCATGATCAATATGGAACCACTGGTAAATAAAAAGAGCCAGCGTAGCCACCAGGGCGGTACGCAACGCATAGCGGAAAGAATGGGTATTGACATTGGCCAGCCTGCGAATACTGTTGATCCAATGCCGGTGATGCAGGATGAGCAGGGTCTTCATCAGCGAATAGGAACGGTACACTTTGCGGTCTCCGCCTACCGAATTGATATAGCCGATCCCCTCTTCCACAAAGCGTACGATACGCCCGGTGAAATGCAATACATATTTTACCGAACGCTGTTCCGATACCGGAATATCGCTTTCCCGAAGCAGGGCAATCATATTGTGCAGGCGGATGATACGGGAACGCAGCAATATTTCTTCCTCCGGTTTGGAGGTAACCGTATAGATCGTCATCCGTTCGCAGATCACGGCGATCGATTTCAGTATGGCATGGATCGATTGCTTCTGTTCTCCGGTCAGCAGGTTTTGCTTGATGTTGTCCAGCTCTTCCGCCAGGGTCATCAGTGTGGCGCTGGTCAGGTACACTGTGCGGCGGAGCTGCGCCATCAGGTGTGCGTTCTCGCTGTCGTGGTTGTTGTGGTAGGCCCTTTTGTCATAGAGCTGCAGGGAACTTTCGATCGCCGCATTGACCTCTTTTTCTTTCAGGTACACTTCGCGGATACCTGCTTTCTGTGTACGGCCGTCCCAGCCCTTGTCGATCACGTCGGCCAGGGAAGCCGTAGATTTCCAGATAAAGGCAATCGAGCGTTTGTACGGGGTTTGTTCCGACATAAACAAGCTGGCCACTGTACCGACCACAAAGGTCCAGGCTCCGCCAATGAGTATATAGCCACAGCGCTCTATTGTTTCATTAAAATCAGCTACGGGGTAGGCATTGGCGGTGATAAACATCACGTACACGGCCAGCGAAAGCCCGCTGCCCCGCTCCCCAAGGTTCTTGAACAGGCTGGCAATAAACACGACCACCAGCATCAGCAGGAGGCTGAGCCAGAGGTGGCCGCTGCTGATACAGCCGGCGAAGCCGAATACCAGAGCCAGGAAAGCGCCCCCCAGCAGGATGCGTACCCGCTGTGCAAAAGAGCCCTTCAACTCTACCCAGCAGATACTTTCCGCCGCTACGATGATCCACATGGCATCGGCGCTGCGATGCGTATAGAGCCCATAGAACAACGGAACAATAACGGCAATCGTCATCCGGATGCCCCAGGAAAGCATGGGTTCATAGCTTTCGCTTTCGACCAGGCGGCTCAGTGATTTGTATGAAAATAAAGGTTTGATACGGTTAACGGATTTGCTACAAAAATAAAAATCCCTGCAGATTCACTGCAGGGATTTTCTTCTATCAGAAATATAGTACAGTGTATTATTTGGTGGCGACCATATGCAGGTTCAGGTTCACGATCGGGTTGATAAATTTATCTTTCAGTGATTTATCATTACCGTAATTCAGGCCCCATTGGCTGCGGTCGATGTTGAAGTTGGCGTCTGCTGTGATCATATTACCGTTCATAGATACCCGCGCAGGAAAGCTGATGCTTTTAGACACACCTTTCAGGGTCAGGTTGCCGGTAACCGTATGGGTAGCATCCTTCATTACTACATCTTTCATAGAACTGTCAAGCCCTGCGGTGACAGCGGTAATGTCGAACGTAGCTGTTGGGAATTTGGCCACATCAAAGAAATCAGGGCTCATCAGGTGACCGGTCAGGTTGGCGTTACCCGTACTGTCCTGGTCGTCTGTTTTTGTCGTGTTCATATCGAACACAAAGCTGCCGCCTTTGATCATATCGGCTTCTACGGCCAGCTTGCCTTCTTTGAGGCCAATGGTACCATGGTGTTTGCCTACAGGCTTGGTGCCTACAAACTCCAATTTGGTCTGCGCCAGGTCAGCCATATAATCCGGGTTGGCCGGTGTCGTTACCGCCTGGGCTTCTGTTGCCGTAGCTGTATCTGCCTTGGGTGCATCCTGGCAGGAAGCAAGGAATACAGATGCTGCCGCAATAGATAAAAATACTTTTTTCATTTCAGCATGTTTTTTTAGCGTGAACTGCAAATGTAATGCTCAATTGATTCTGTACAAGGGTGCTACCATTTATGAAACCAGATTTAACCTTATTTAAATCTACCTGAAATTTACCGTTCAGAAGATACATACGGCCGTTTATGAGATATTTTCCATAAGTATGAAGCGGCATTTTACCTTAGGAAGCGATGAACAGGACACTACCGCTACAGAAGTCCATCTACCCATGAAATTGCCTTTTTTTTTACACATTCTAAACCAATTTGAAAATGAAAAATGTATTGATCTTTATGTTCGCTTTACTGGCTTGCGCCACCACATCCCAGGCGCAAATGCTGGAAATCTACAATCTCCGGTCCTGCCCGATAGAAGTTGCCATGAAAGGGGAATGCCCGGGCGGTTTATGTGACGGTGTTACCATTTTATTCCGCATTCCTGCCGGAGACAAAGTGCTTGCGCCCAGTTTTGCTGCCGCGGCCAGTCATCCTTATGTTGTCTCTGCCGGCTCCTGTACCGCTCCCACAGGCTTTATGTGGCACGGAGCAGAGATCCAGACCGTTTTCTGCAGCCCTTGCAGCGGATACGGTGTTTCCGTAGGCGACAATACCTGCCCTCATTTCGTTACCGGTATTGTCTACAACAACGGACCGAACTGCTTTACAGGAAGCTCACCCTGCACCGGCACACAATGTGCGGTATGGGTACCGCTTGGGCCCGGAAGCGCCAGGATCACGGCGTATTAATATCTGTATCATTCCTGTTCATCTGAGGCACCCTGGTTAAGGGTGCCTTTTTTCTTGTGCGGCACCCTCCTTGTCTGTCGTTTCATAACGATAATGCCCTTGCACCATAGTGTCTATTGGATCATCTGTTGCCGGCACCGTTTTTATATTCATCGTGTCCATAGTCATGGTATCGCCATGCTCCCCGCTGTTGTTGCTGCAGGCCGCGCACAGGGCCGCAATAGAAATACCCATCAATATGATCTTGCTCATAACATCTTTTACCTGCAAAATTCAGTATCCCTGCCGGGCTCCGTATTACAGGCGGGTCCTGAACATTTTATAAGAATAAAAACTGCCGGCCCGTAAGCCAGGACAGGACAGTACTGCGGCAGAGGAGCAGCATGCGCAACACAGCAGGTTTATGATCAGTCATCAGGCTTACGCTCCGGATGAGACTACCCTAAGGTTATGCAAAAATTGGGTTGAGCCCGCAGTCCGGCCACTGAAGCGCCGGACAACTGGTGTAAATTTATCGGACCAATAAAAACACAATAGACATGAAAGTAAAACTACTCACCGATTCCCTGAAAGAGATGGGGCTTTTTCTCTCCAAGCTTTCTTACTATGTAGAGACGACTACAGTTGCCCAGTTGCATAAAAAGTACACCGGCATCCTGTCGGAGCTCAACAGGCTGCTTCCCCGCAATACCGTTATCCCGCAATCGTTTGCCAGTGAGATCAGCGTTGCCCTTGAAGCCAAAAAAGGCGGCGATGCCAAAATGATCCTGCAACAGAATATTGAAAATGTACTGGTCTCCCTGCAGGAACAGGAAGAGTAACATTTAAAGCCCTTTTACATGCTGAGCTTTGACGATTACGGAATCTACTGCGCACAGGCAGACGTGTATATAGACCCCTGGAAGCCGGTAGCCCAAGCCATCATTACCCACGCTCATTCCGACCATGCCCGCTGGGGTATGGGCAGCTACCTGGCACACCATTTAGCTGTGCCGGTGCTGAGACTCAGGCTGGGCAATGACATCAGGGTGCAAGGCTTGCACTACGGTGAAACCATCCACATGAACGGTGTACAAATCAGCCTGCACCCGGCAGGCCATATCTGGGGTTCGGCTCAGGTACGCCTGGAATACAAAGGGGAAGTATGGGTGGTCAGTGGTGATTACAAATTGCAGGACGACAGTATCTCTGCGCCTTTCGAAGCAGTACGCTGCCATAGTTTTATTACCGAAAGCACCTTCGGCCTGCCGGTATACCATTTCCCGGAGCCTGCAGCCGTACACGACGACATCAATGCCTGGTGGCGCAGCAACAGTGCCGAAGGTAAAAACTCGGTGCTGCTGGCTTATTCGCTGGGCAAGGCCCAACGGGTGATTGCCCACCTGGACCCCGGTATAGGCGCTATCTACACCCACGGGGCAGTGGACAATATCAACCGCCTGTACACACAGGATGCAGGCCAGCTGCCCCATACGGTACGCATCGACAGCAGCATTGACCGCAAAAGCATGAAAGGAGCTATGATCGTTGCCCCGCCATCCGCTGCAGGTACA
>JAEUVW010000173.1 GCA_016786525.1 Chitinophagaceae bacterium | reverse complement strand
CGTTTAAGTATAAGCTGACGGAGCCCTTTCTTTGACTTTTGATTTCAGATTTTTGATTTGTGATTGCCGTATTCCTGGTGTGACCTACAGCACCACATTCTGCACCAGCTCACTTTTGTACGGATAGTCTGTACTGTAGTGCAGGCCGCGGCTTTCGTGGCGCAGCTCGGCTGATTTGACAATCAGGTAACCGATGGTGATCAGGTTGCGCAGTTCGCACAGCTGTGGTGAAAGGGTCGTTTCGCGATAGAGCTGTTCGCATTCTTCAAACAGCAGGTCCAGGCGGCGCATTGCACGCCGCAGGCGGATGTCGTTGCGGACGATGCCGACGTAGTCGCTCATCGTGCTTTGCAGTTCTTTCAGGCTCTGCGTGATCAGGATCATTTCTTTCGGGTCGTTGGTGCCGCTGGCATCCCAGTCCGGCACTTCCGGCTTGAAAGCAGTCTGGCTGAAATACTGGGCTGCATCCTCAGCACAGCGGTGTGCAAATACCAATGCTTCGAGCAGGGAGTTGGAAGCCAGGCGGTTCGCTCCATGCAGGCCGGTGCTGGCACATTCGCCACAGGCGTACAGGTAGCGGATCGAAGACTGTCCATGTTCATTCGTTTTGATACCGCCGCAACAATAATGCGAAGCTGGGGCTACCGGTATCATCGATTCGAAGACATCAATGCCCGTGCTTTTGCAGTACTCATAAATATTCGGGAAATGGTGCAGGAACTTTTCCCGGTCCATTGCACGGCAATCCAGGTACACATATTCGGTACCGGATTTTTTCATTTCATTATCGATCGCACGGGCTACAATGTCGCGCGGGGCCAGGTCTTTGCGTGCATCGTATTTTTCCATAAAGGCTTCACCGGCCTGGTTGCGCAGGATCCCACCGTCGCCGCGTACCGCTTCTGTGATCAGGAAAGCCTGGTGCCGGTTGGGCTGGTACATGGCTGTAGGGTGAAACTGGATGAACTCCATATTTTCAATCCTTCCTTTTGCCCGGTATACCATCGCAATACCGTCGCCGGTAGCAATATGCGGATTCGTCGTGCTGCGGTACACCTGCCCTACCCCGCCCGATGCCATCACCGTCATGCGTGCGAGTATCTTTTCATTTTTGCCGGTGTTCAGGTTCAGCGCATACACGCCATAGCATTCAATATCGGCTGTGGATTTAGTGACCAGGTAGCCCAGGTGATGCTGGGTAATGATGTCTATGACGAACCAGTGGTTCTGCACCGTAATGTTCGGAATCGTTTTCAGTTCTGCCAGCAAAGCCCGCTCTATTTCAAAGCCGGTAATGTCTTTGTAGTGCAGGATACGGTATTCGGAATGTCCGCCTTCCTTGCCCTGCAGGTATTGGCCGGAACTGTCCTTATCGAAGTTGGCGCCCCATTCGATCAGTTCCTGTACGCGTTCCGGGCCTTCTTTGACCACCAGCTCCACGATGTCCTTATTGCAGAGACCGTCTCCGGCCACGAGGGTATCTTCTATATGCTTGTCGAAAGTATCGTCGTCGTTGCCGCTCATCACAGCAATGCCCCCCTGGGCGTACTTTGTATTCGTTTCGTCGGTATTCGTTTTGGTGAGTATGGTGACCTGTTTGCCAGGAAAACGCCTGGCGGTCTTGATCGCAAAAGTGAGTCCTGCAATGCCGGAACCGATCACTAAAAAGTCTGTCTGAAGCATGGATAACGTCTGATTGCTTACAATATTAAGGGAAATCGCCGGCAGACGCATGATTTCTGTTGGACACATTGAGGCGCATCCGGGATGTCAAATTCTGCACAAAAAAAGAAATATATAAAATACATAAAATTTGATTCGTTTTATAGAATTTTCTTTTATAGATTTGATATGAAACAAACTCTGCCTATGTATGGTACCCTCAACTCAACCCAAACCCGGATCATTTCCTGAAAAGCAATTCGACTGCCCGACCTGAGCTACCCCCCCTGTGTTTAAGTAAAAATTGAAGCCCCTGAAATGCCCTGTATGTGGTTGCTTATGACTAATGACCGTTTGTTGTCAGGCGGTAAGCCATAGGACCATCTGTCTACCTGTTTTTCCACTTCCTTAATTCTTTTTCTAAATCACAAATCATGATCAAAAACATATCCTCTACCAGTCCTACCGGGCGCAGCATCGAAACATGCCTGAGATCATGCATGATCCTGCTGCTCTTCGTTCTTGTTTCGTTCAGGGCACATGCAGTATTGGTGACCATTAATTCGGCTGCAGGATCCACCTCTCCGACCGGCACTTCCTCCTCCTCTCTTTACGTAGGTCTGGGAACGGCAGCCAATACGACCGCCAGCACGATCTACGGTGCCGATGAGATCGGGATGGCCGGTGTGATCACCAGCATGGCTTTCCAGAAAACTTCAGGATCGGCCACAACGGTGATCGATTCGGTGTATATCTTTATGAAAGAAGTTTCGGGCAAGACCACACCGACTTCGTTAAACCTTACCGGTTACACGCTCGTGTACAAAGGTCGGTATACCAATACCGCTACTTCGGGCTTTATGCCGGTCACTCTCACTACC
>JAEUVW010000101.1 GCA_016786525.1 Chitinophagaceae bacterium | reverse complement strand
CCAGGGCAGCCAGGGCTTCCGGTGTGGTTTTGAAATTGTTCAGGCCGCGTTTTTTTGCTTCGGCAGCCCATTCGTCGCTGTAGTTGTCGCCTTCGAAACGGATGACTTTGGATGCGGCAATATAGTTGCGCAGCACATGCATGATGGCGACTTCTTTTTTCTCGCCTTTCTCGATGTGCGCATCCACGTCCTTTTTGAATTGCTTCAGGGTCTCGGCCATCATGGTGTTCAGCACTGTCATCGGTGAGGCACAGTTGGCCGAGCTACCCACGGCGCGGAATTCGAATTTGTTGCCGGTAAACGCGAAGGGGCTGGTACGGTTGCGGTCCGTGTTGTCCATCATCACCTCGGGGATATGCTTGTGGATATCCAGTTTCAGCAATTGTTCGTCCTGCTCGCTGAAGGTGTCGCCCACGCGGGTCTCTACTTCGTTCAGCACTTCAGACAGGTATTTACCCAGGTATACGGAGATGATCGCAGGCGGTGCTTCATTGGCACCCAGGCGATGGTCGTTGCTGGCAGAAGCAATCACCGCACGCAGCAGGTCGGCATTGTCGTGTACGGCTTTGATGGTGTTCACGAAGAAGGTCAGGAACATCAGGTTGGTCCGGGGGGTCTTGCCGGGAGACAGCAGGTTCACACCGGTATCGGTAGCCAGGCTCCAGTTGTTGTGCTTGCCGCTTCCGTTGACACCGGCAAAGGGTTTTTCGTGCAGCAGCACTTTCAGCTTGTGGCGTTTGGCTACTTTGGCCATGATGTCCATCAGCAGGGTATTGTGATCCACCGCAATGTTCACCTCTTCGAAGATCGGCGCACACTCAAACTGGCTGGGTGCGACCTCGTTGTGGCGGGTGCGCAGGGGAATGCCCAGCTTGTAGGCTTCCTGCTCGTAGTCCTGCATAAAGGCAAATACGCGGTCGGGGATAGAACCGAAATAATGGTCTTCCAGCTGCTGGCCTTTGGCGGGCGCATGGCCTACCAGGGTACGGCCGCACATCACCAGGTCGGGGCGGGCATTGGCAATCGCTTCGTCTACCAGGAAGTATTCCTGTTCCCAACCCAGGGTCACATTTACTTTTTGTACGTTTTTGTCGAAATAGTGGCACACATCGACTGCCGCTTTATCCAGCGCCGCTACCGATTTGATCAGCGGGGCTTTGTAGTCCAGCGATTCGCCGTTGTAAGCGATGAAAATGGTGGGGATGCACAGGGTCTTGCCATAGCCGGACTCCATGATGAAGGCCGGGGAAGATGGATCCCAGGCTGTATAACCGCGGGCTTCGAAAGTAGCCCGGATACCGCCGTTCGGGAAGCTGGACGCATCGGGTTCCTGCTGAATGAGGGTGTCGCCGTCAAAAAGCTCAATGGCCGTGCCATCGCTTTTGATGGTAAAGAAAGAATCGTGTTTTTCTGCCGTAGTACCGGTCAGGGGTTGAAACCAGTGCGTGTAGTGGGTCACGCCGCGCTCTTCGGCCCAGGCCTTCATGCCGCTGGCTACCTGGTCGGCTACACGACGCTCTACACGGGTACCGTTTTTGCGGGAGTTCACCAGGCTTTTGTACGCCTCGTCGCTCAGGTACTCGCGCATGATGCGCTCTGTAAATACGTTGCTGTTGAAAATGGCAGTAATGCGTTTGCCATTGTAATGGGCGACTTTTTTATCGTCTTCCCCTTTGATGACCTGTTCTAAGGCAATCTGACGTAAATGCGACATAAATATTATTTTTTGCAAAACTAACTATTTTTATATCGCAGCCTAAAAAAATTTTCATTTCAAAGAAAAAGATTCACATATTTTACAAAATATGTGAATTTATGTAGCCAGAGCCAAAGCGAAATCTTTAAAAATAAAGCCTTTTAGCTGTAAAACCTGATGCGGCTTTAACAATTGTAAATTAATTTCTATATTAAAAACAGAGGCTTGCTCCTGCCATTTGCTGATTGGTAAATGCCCGATAAAATCCACGCCCCTGCGTCCCTGCCATTTGTAGGCCGCCTCTTTGGCGCTCCAGGCCAGGGTGATCTTTTGCGGGTCATGGGCACAATACTGCTGTTCCCCGGGAGCCAGGAATTTATACTGCAGGGCCAGGATGCTCCTGTGCCAGCCTTGGATATCTATGCCCACAGCAGACCGGGTGCTGATGATACAGGCCACGTACGGATAGGAATGGGAAACGGAGAAATGAAATTCCTGCCCCGGCAGCTGCGGCTTGTCGTGCTCATCGGGCACAATGGCGTGCAAAGGAAAGTCCCTGTTGAGGTACTGCAGCAGGAAACGGCCTGCCAGGAACTCAATACGGCGCTTTTGATGGAGGATATGCGCTCCGGATACCGGCAGTTGCTCCCTGAAAAAATCTTCCGCTTCTGTAATATGCCAGATGGCAGCCAGGCTGTGCAGGTCGGGGTTCCATTCTTTGTAAAGCGGCATACGGCAAAGGTATTACCTACAGACATTGCGGTATGCTTTGCCGCTATTTTTTTATGAATTTTATCACCTGTTGTGTGCCCAGGTTTTTTACCAGGTAAATACCGTCAGCCCAAGCGGAAACATCAATGGTTTCCTGGCCGGACACCGTCCTGAGCATTATTTCCTGTCCCAATACCGTAGAAACAGATACCCGGGCTGTGCCCTCCGTATGCATGGTCACACTGCCGCTTGCAGGATTCGGATACAGGGAAAAAACACTTTGCCCGTATGCATCCTGTATATTGCTCACGCCCAGGCCCAACCTAAAAATCATAATATCCCCGTAGTCGGAAAAAGGAGTTAGGTAATATTTCCCGGGGCCGGCATCGAAATCGGTGCGCCCCGTGAACGAACCGGCGGCATAAATATTTGCAGATGGATCAACAGCCAATGAATAAATCACGTTCGAAGCCAGGCCTTCGAACTGCTGCGCCCATTTGAATGTACCCTCGGCATCCAATCTACAAATGAAGGAGTTTTGGTCGGGGAAAGCTGCACCCAGAGTGTACACGCCCGGCCCGGGATCAAAATCAGCGGTTCCCGTAAAACAGCCACCAGTCAGCACACTGCCATCCTGCTCCAGGACTATCGCCCGGGGATAAACTCCCGTTTCCGCTACAGACTTGAATTGTTTTGTCCATACAACTTTGCCTGCTGCATCCAGTTTAGTCACATAGCCATCTGTGTACTGTGCAAAAAGGTAATTTGTATCCGGCCCCGGATCAAAGTCCAGTTTGCCCCTGAATGTACCGGTACAATATACATGCGCTTCCTGATCAGTGGCAACATAGGCTCCATCCAGAGCCTCCTCGTTTCCCCATTGGTTTACCCATAGGAAATTTCCTGCAGCATCGAGTTTGCATAAAAAGAAATCGCTGGAAGATCCACCTGCATGAAGCGTATGTAGCCCGGGGCCGGGGTCCACGTCAAGAGTATCACCGAAAGAGCCTGCGATGTAGATATTTTTGTCCGCGTCCAGTGCTATTGAACTGCCTGTGCTATTGGTGCCTGAAAATTGCCCGGCCCATACGCAATGGCCGGAAGCGTTGAGCTTTGTGATAAACACATCCTTGCTTTGTGCTGTAAGAGTAAGCCCTGCAAAGTCTGCTGTACCCTGAAAATAACCTGTTACCCATATATTGTTTTCCGAATCAGTAGCTAAAGCATAGCCCAGGTTGGGTTTAGTGCTCTTAAATTGTTGCGCCCAGATCAAATCTCCCGCGGGAGACAGTTTGACCACGCAGGTATTGGCCACACTTCCCTTTGTGCTTAAAAAAAAATTGCCGGGCCCCGGGTCAAAATCCGTGCTCCCGGAAAAAAAACCGATAAGAATCACATTATTTTCGGCATCAATGATCATGGAAAACGCATTGCAGATTTCAGCGCTCCCTATTTGCCGGGCCCATACAAACTGCCCGTTCCGGTCCAGTTTGCTGATAAAGATATCGGAGCTACGGACAGCCGTCATGTTAAAGACGCCTGCGCCTGGGTCAAAATCACTTGTTTTTGAGAAAAAGCCTGTTGTATAGACATTGCCGTTCCGGTCCGTCGCAATAGCGTATGCAGCATTACCATATTCCCCTCCGATCTGCCGGGCCCAGTGTAGGGAGGGAGTTTGCGCTGTTGCCTTCAGGGCTAAAATGCTTAATAAGGCGATAAGAAAAGAACGGAAAGATTTCATGAGTCTACTGTTTTAATGCTTATCAAATTTTAAAAATTATATCCAAATATCAAAACATATTTTTAAAACAAAACACGACACTTACACCAAGGAAGGCTGTATGGAATCGTACACTTTTGTCATCTTAAAAAACAAATAAAGGCGTTTGCAATAAAGTATTGTCGTATGATTGCAGGGCCGATCTATCCCTTTTTATGATCAACAGTAAGCGCACCCTTAAGGACCTCTCCTTTACCGGCACCGACACCGGCAACAACATCATGAACCTGATCGACCGCTGTACTACTGCTGCAGGGCGCACGGTGCTGCAGCGGCAGCTGCTGAAAAGCCCACACAGCTACGAAGCTCTGGTGCAACAACAGGAAGCGATCCGCTATTGGGCAGCCCACCCGCAGTACTGGTCGGAACAGATCAC
The DNA here is from genome assembly GCA_016786525.1 of Chitinophagaceae bacterium. Taxonomy (GTDB): domain Bacteria; phylum Bacteroidota; class Bacteroidia; order Chitinophagales; family Chitinophagaceae; genus Rurimicrobium. The sequence continues at coordinate 11,745 of JAEUVW010000101.1, read as the reverse complement.
CAACGGTACGATCGTGATGCTGGAAAAATTTTACGAGTCGGCTGATTCCTATGCCAGTCATCCGGGAGGTGCGGGTTTGCTATCCGGTGAGTTTTTCCAGAAACTGTTCAACCGGAACGAGTATCATTTCACCCAGTTTTCCCTGTCTCATTTGTCCGACTTCCTGAAAGGTTGCCAGGCATTCGTGCACTTGCTGGACGGGGCAGCACCTTTGCCGCAACTGCTTGTCTCTACATTCGGGGATATGCACACAGCACTGGATCACCGCCTGACCAAGGACTTGCTTCGCCTCAGCAAAGACACCCCGTTTAAAGAGGTAGCGCAGCTGAGCTTTCATGCCCGCCGCGAAATGAAAACCAATATCCATCACCTGATCGACCTGTATGCACAGCTGGACGCCTGGCAGGGCATGGCTAAAGCGACCATGGAACATCAATGGGCCTTCCCCGAATTGCTGCCCCAGGCGGAGGCTTGCCTGGAGGCCAAAGACTTGTACCACCCTTTCCTGGACCATGCGGTACAGTACGATATTGCTTTTGGCCGGGGCCGGAATTTTATGCTGCTGACGGGGGCCAATATGTCGGGCAAAACCACGCTGATGCGTGCCCTGGGTGTATCGGCGATACTGGCACACTTAGGCATGGGTGTACCGGCCAGCGCTCTGCGCATCAGCTTCCTGGAAGGTGTCATTACCAATATGCATGTGGAAGACGACCTGCTGAAGGGAGAAAGCTTTTTCCTGGCAGAGGTAAAAAGCATCAAACAAACGGCTGAAGCCGTTTCCCACAGCGGATCGCAGCTGGTGTTGATGGACGAATTGTTCAAAGGCACCAACGTGCACGATGCCTATGAGTGTACCAAAGCGATCATCGAAGGCCTGCTGCTGCACCCGCAGCACATCATGATCCTGTCCACACACCTGCATGAGGTGGCTCGTCATTTTGAGCAACAGAAAGGCCTGAGCTTTTACTGCTTCCATACCACGCTGGGTGCAGACGGCAATTTCCAGTTTAACTACCGCCTCAGCGAAGGCATCTCCGACGAAAGGATCGGCTATAAAATACTGGTGCGCGAAGGGATTGTGGATATACTGGGCGGGAAACACTGAGTGTTATTTCTTCTCCAGCTCCGCAATTCTTTGTTCCAGTTTTTCAATTAATGCTTGTTGCTCCTGCATAGCTTTGACCAGGGGGACTACAAAATCGGCATAACGCACAGACAGCAATTCCGATTCGTTTACCGGTACCTGTACCCCGCTGAAGTCGTAATGCACAGCCTTCGCAGCCTCTGCTACGTCCTGCGCCACAAAACCCGTTTGAACAATGTCCTCAATAGCGTACTTTTCTTTCCACTGTGCCGTATCAGTCTTACCATTGGCTGCCAGTAACTGGTATTGTTTGTGCGCATCGATGTGATACGTCACAGGCTTGAGCTTTTTGATAAATTCCAATCCCGGAACATTCTCGCGGATATCTTTTTTAATCCGCCTGTCGGAGTAGGTGCTCCAGCTGACCTGTCCGCCGATCCAGCTCATAGAGGTGTTACCGATCTCCGTACGATTCGATACTTTGGAGATACCACCACTGTTGTAGCCGATACAGATGGTATTACTTAAACCAGCAGTACCGCCGTTGAAATCCGCCCCACTACCAATTCCGGTATTGTAATTACCGAAGTTTGAATTGAACAGGGACATATGACCATAGGCGGTATTATTAGACCCTGTTTCTCCATAAATCAGGGAGCCTGAACCGTAAGCACAGTTTCCACTTCCTGCCCGGCTATACTGCAGGGCCTGGTAGCCCATCGCAATATTGGAACCACCACTCCCATTTCGTTGCAGTGCCGCCACTCCGATAGCAATATTCTGGTCTCCCGTAGTATTGCCCGTGAGCGCCTGTTCCCCTATAGCAATATTGCTGCCACCGCTGGTATTGTATGTCAGGCTACTGATGCCGATGGCAATATTTTTCGATCCGTTACCGTTGCCGGACAAGGCCTTTTCGCCCAAAGCAATATTCCGGTTACCCTTGTTGTTTTCCAATGCACCTGACCCCACTGCAATATTGTCTATCCCCTTGCTGCTGAGGCTCATGGCATTCCTCCCGATTGAAATATTATACGTACCGGAGTCGTTCATGTATAGGGACCGGTACCCGATACCGATATTCGTGGACCCCTTGGTATTGCTGAACAAAGCCTCTGCACCCAATGCTATATTTTCAGCTCCTGTGCTATTTGCGGCTAAGGTATTGAAGCCCATTGCCGTGTTATGAAATCCGCTTGTATTACCTGTAAGTGCATTATTCCCGAAAGCAACATTGCCGTAACCATCGGTATTGCTTTTCAAAGCCGCCATCCCGAAAGCAGTATTCGTATCACCCAGGATACCGGACTGCACATTGTTACGCCTGAATACAATATTCTCATCGTCTGTGGTACCGATGAAGTTGCTGTCGGCATTTGTTCCGGCATTTCCTTTTTTTGCCCAGGAAAGTGTATCGTTCAATGAGCGCCCGCTGACTTTTGAAAACAGCGCATAAGGCACACTAAGCAACTGGGTAGTACTGTTTATGGAATAGCTTGTTCCCCCTAAGGGATCAATTTCTGTGGTAACAAAATAGGGACCGTCCGCCCAGTCGATACCCTCTACAGTGCCGGACAATACTGTGCCGTTTCCTATTGCGGTAGCAGCCAGGCCATTCGCGTTTGTAGTAACAGTCTGGGTTTCTGCATACACTGCCGTCCCTGTTGCAGAACCCTGCAGGATGGAAAACCGGAAACCGACCGGGGCACTTTTCAGCAAAGAGCCGGACGCGTCCCTGATAATAGCCTGGTAGCTCATTTTTTCAGGGGCCTGGGCAAAAGCGCTGCGAACAGAAAAGAAAAAAGCCAGGCTCAGGGCAATGATTAGTGTTCTATTTTTCAAAGGGGGGGGTGTTTAAAAGTTTTTAATGATCTTGAAATTTTGCAATTGCGTCTGCTTGTCCTGCACCGTTAATATATAGGTTCCCGTTGGGAAGGCTTCCAGCGATATTTGCGTTTGCTGCTGTGTTATTGTTGATTCGGCGAGCAGTTTACCGGACAGATCATAAAGCAGGTATTTCAGTTGCCGGGAAACCTGGCCGCCTAATACGAGGTGGATAAAAGAGCCGGCAGGATTCGGAAAAATGCCAACGGAGCGTTTATGCTCAGTGCCAACCCCCAGTTTGTAAATTTCTATTGGTTGTTGTACGCCCGGAAATACCGAACCTGAAGGACTTTCGGCATATTCAAAGTGAAGCTGACCTATGGAATAGCTTGTACTTCCCGTACTAGCGGATCCATAAGCGCCACCGGCATTCAGTGATTCCTGTGCCCATGTTTTTAAGGCAGGCATCATTGTCAACGCTATGCCTACGCAGCATACTTTAAGGTTTAGTGTCATGAGGAATATGGGTTTTAGCGCCGGACGCAGCAACCAAAGTACATTCCGCAATAATATAAAATCGAATTCATATTTTCTAATGATTGCGCCCGGCACATTTCAGCACCGGCAATTATTCCCTAATTTTACGCCCGATCAAACTGTTCTATCCATAAGCTATGCGCCATCTTGTTCTCTGTGTTTTCCTGTTCCTCTCATTTTCTATCTGCCTGCAGGCCCAAAACAGTCCTAAACGCGAATTTCGTGCGGCCTGGATCGCTACGGTATCCAATATCGACTGGCCGTCCAAACCCGGCCTTCCCGCCGTGCAGCAGCAACAGGAACTGATCGCCAGGCTGGATGCCTTGAGGGCCATGGGCTGCAACGCAGTGATCCTGCAGATACGACCGGCCTCCGATGCTTTATACGATTCGAAAATAGAACCCTGGAGCCGCTTCCTGACCGGCAAGCAGGGGCAGCAGCCTTTCCCGGTATACGACCCCCTAGCTTTTGCGATAGAGGAAGCGCACAAACGCTGTATGGAACTGCATGCCTGGTTCAACCCCTTCCGCGCCCTGACGGACAGCAAGAAAAATCCCAACCCTGCTTCGCACATCACCTATACCCACCCGGACTGGATCATCAGCTACGGCGGCAAGTCTTATATTGATCCGGGAGTGCCGGAAGCCCGGGAATATGTGACCAAAGTCATTATGGATGTGGTGAAGCGTTATGATATCGATGGGGTGCATCTTGACGACTATTTTTACCCTTACCGCATTGCGGGCCTTGAGTTCGGCGATGCCCGGAGCTACAGCCGCTTTAAAGAGAGTTTTACAAATAAGGAAGACTGGCGGCGCAATAATGTGAGCACCTTTGTGGCCACCCTGTACACCAATATCAAAAGCACGAAGAACTTTGTAAAGTTCGGCATCAGCCCCTTCGGTGTGTGGCGCAATGCCAGCAAAGACCCTGAAGGCTCTGCGACCCGTGGCGGCCAGACCTGCTATGACGACCTGTATTCCGACATCCTGCTCTGGCAGAAAAAAGGATGGGTAGACTATACCCTGCCCCAGCTCTACTGGGAGCATGGCCACCGTGCTGCGGCTTTCGAGACTTTATTGCCCTGGTGGGAAAACCACAGTTACAAGCGCCATATGTATTATGGACTGGGTGTGTACCGTATGGCAGAGTCCAAAGCACCCATCTGGCAGGGGCCGAAGGAAATCCTCAGCCAGATTGAAGAGATCAGGGCTAAAAGTGAAAACCCGGGTGTGGTCTTCTACAGCGCATCCAGCTTTAATAAAATCGGTGCGGCGCTTGCCGACAGCTTAAAATTTTCGACCAACAGGAATTTCGCATTCCCCCCTACGATGCCCTGGCTGGACAACAGCGCTCCGCCGGCCCCTAAGCTGGCCGGCGACAGGAAACGGGAGGGCATGCACCTGGAATGGCATATGGTACAGGCCCCGGCAAAGGACAAAAACATGCGCTATGCGGTGTACCGCTTCCGCAAAAATGAGACAATTGACTTGGACAACAGCGCGCGCATCATTGCCGTTCAAAACGAACATAAATATTTGGACAAGGATGCATCGGACAAAAAAGAGTACATTTATGTGGTCACTGCCCTGGACCGGCTGTGGAACGAAAGCCCTGCCAGCAACGAGGTCAGTGAGTAAACCTTTACCGCTATGCATCGCTATTATTGGCTACTATTGATACTGCTCGGCTTCAGTGCCTGCACCAGGAAGGATTGCCAGAACGGGCAGGTATTCCTGTATTTTGAAAACTTCTCCGAGGAAGATCTTTCCCTTCTTGAGGTCACTGCTTATGAGAGAGGGAGCACCTTTACCAGGGTGGATAAAGTTTTTTACTCCGGCTTTGCAATAAAGAACAACAATGAAGACAGCGTGCGCCTTCCCGTGCCGATCGATCTGAGGCGTGATTACCAGGTCCGCGTGATCCATACCGGACAAGTGTACAAAATACACGAGCTTTTCTTTTTGCAGCAACACATCAGAGAGCAATGGGGCAAAAAACCTGCAGATTGTATTAATGAACTGGCCTACACGATCAATTCAAAAAAGTTGAAAAGGCCAATGAAAGAGATAAGAGTCGGCGGCAATACGAATCTTTACATTGCGCTCAACAAAAACGAGCCGTATTAGGTACATTTCTGATTTGTGATTTCAGATTTTGGATTTTGGATTGGACGGATTTGGGATTTACGATCTCAGATTTTGGATTGAGCGATACGCTCATGCTCAAATGGTCACATTGGCCACATGCTCAAATTATCTCATTACCGAATTGACTAATTGTCAAATTGCCTAATTGGCCACAGCATCTGCCAGCCGCTGCGCCCATATGGCATACTCTTTACCGGAAGGATGCAGGCCATCTTCTGCCAGGTAAGCGGCATCTGTCCCGTTAATACGGGTGCTTTCCGTGATCTCTATAAAATGGCATTTATGCGAGCGGGTTATTTTCTTAGCCGCTGCATTATACGCGTCGATTTCTTTGGCGATGGTGGCCCGGTCTTTTCCTTCTGCAAAAGGGGTTACGCCCCAATCGGGAATAGACAACACGAATACTTTATCGGTATGCCCGTTGGCAAAATGGATCGACTGTTCCAGGAGGGCCGTAAATTCTTCCATGTAATTATCGACACTGCGGCCACGGTACTGGTTGTTCACACCGATCAGCAAGGAGACAATCGAAAAGGTTTCCTTCAGGTTGCGCTCCCGTATGGCGGCAGCGAGCTCATCCGTCGTCCAGCCGGTAACGGCAATAATGACCGGATCCGATATAGCGATACCCTTCCTGTGCAACAGCTGCACAGCCTGGTTCGGAAAGTTCTCTGCATAAGGGACCTGTTCGCCAATGGTATAGGAATCGCCAAGCGCAAGATAAGAGAGCATACTGTTTTTATTTTTTGCAAATAAACAAAATCAGGAAACAACTACTGTTTTGATGTTGACAAATTCGCGCAGGGCATAGGCAGATAATTCCCGGCCATACCCGCTGTTTTTGATCCCGCCAAAGGGTAAACGCGGATCGGAATGCACCGCTTCGTTGACAAAACAGCTGCCTGCCTGCACCAGGAACTCCGCAATCCGGGCACCGCGTTTACGGTCTTGCGTAAATACTGCAGCACCGAGCCCGTACTCCGAATCGTTGGCGATGCGGATCGCATCTTTTTCGTCTTTTGCTTCGATGATGACGGCTACAGGGCCAAACAGCTCTTCATCATAAGCAGGCATACCTTTTGTAACTCCGCTCAGCAACGTAGGCGGGTAAAAAGCCCCGGGGCCTTTGGGCAACACCCCGCCGTGCAGCAAGCGAGCACCGGCTTTGATACTTTTCTGTACCTGCCTGTGCAGCTCATTGCGGAGGTCGGCCCGTGCCATGGGCCCTATGGTTACGGTCTCGTCCATAGGATCGCCATAGGTAGTCTTCCTGATCTGCTCCAGCAGGCGGGCTTCAAATTCCTTACGCAGTTTTCTGACCACGATAAAACGCTTGGCCGCGACACAACTCTGGCCGCCATTGATGAGCCGGGCTTCAAGACTGGTTTTTACGGCCAGGTCCAGGTCGGCGTCTTCCAACACGATATAGGCATCACTGCCTCCCAGCTCCAGCACCTGCTTTTTCAGGTGCTGCGCCGCAACGGAAGCTACTTTACGCCCCGCATTCGTGCTGCCGGTAAAAGTGACGGCAGCCACTTCCGGTGCTGCGATCAGGTCCGCAACTTCCGCCGAAGGCAGGAGCAGGGTCTGAAACAGGCCCTGCGGTGCTTTTGCTTTCTTCAATATCTGCTCTATTGCCAGCGCACAGCCGCTCACATTGGACGCATGCTTGAGCAGCATGGCATTACCGGACATCAGTATCGGTGCCATAGCACGAAACACCTGCCAGTAAGGAAAATTCCAGGGCATAATGGCCAGTACCGTACCCAGGGGCTGGAAACTCACAAAGCTTTTCCGCTCTTCGGTATGTACTATTTCATTGGCCAGGAATGCAGGCCCCTCCTGGGCATAAAATTCGAACGTTCGGGCACATTTCTGAAGCTCGGCACGGCTCTGTACGATCGGCTTACCCATCTCCAGTGTGGCCAGTGCGGCATACTTGTCCAGGTCTTTACGGATAACACCGGCAATACGGATCAAAAGCGCGGAACGCTCTTTCATGTCGCTGCTGCTCCACTTTAAAAATGCTTTTTGAGACCGGGAAAGGGCAGTTTGTACCTGTGCACCTGTGCTGACAGGATATGTTGCAATTTCTTTGCCGTCAACGGGGTTGACAGACACAAAGGACTTTTCTTTCATTGAAAACCTTGATTTGCCTGCACAAGGTAAGGCCTTCAGCGTTATCGATTTGGTAAATTCCGGCCTGGCCCATTTTCCCCGTTTTCAAGGTTTTTCCGGCTTGTCTTGCATTTCTCAGAACTTTTTTACTACATTTATCCTCTATAAAAATTAACAATTCAATGCGCTACTTATTTTTATCCCTATCCGCAGTACTCTTGTTTGGCCTGGGCTCGTGCAAAAACGATAAAGAGTCGGAGAAGACAATACGTTCTATGTCTGCTGTCATCAGGCGCAATTCTGCCGACACCGGCTATACCTGGAGTGCCGCCGCTGCACTGGTAACAGCCAACACCCCTTACAACCGTGCTGTAGAGTTTAAAGGTTCGGAATATGGCACCAACCCTACTTCACTGACCATGTTTGTCAACAACTACAGGGGCGCAGGCAGCTACAGTATTTACCAGGGTAGTGCCAAACAAACAGACAGCAACTCCGTATCGCTGAAATACATGTCCCGCGAGTATACCTCTATCAGGGGCACTCTGCAGATCTTAAGAGACGACGCTGAATTGTACATCGGCCGTTTCGACCTGATTGCAGCCAACCTGAATGATACGATCACAATCAACTACGGTAGCTTTACGATCAATAAAAAATAAATCGAGTCCCTATTTTATTCCATAAAAAAACCGCGGCTTGCCGCGGTTTTTTTATGGAGCATACGCTACTATTTCCTTTCTTATTTCCTTTTCATGCAGGCTTCGATTTCATCTGCAGTAATCGGGATCTGCTTAAACAGGTCGGTATTGCCTGATTTGGTCAGCCAGTAATTGTTTTCGATACGGATGCCGATCTGCTCCTCTTCAATGTAAATACCGGGCTCTATCGTAAACAGCATACCTTCCTTCATAGCCTGCGTGCGCGTACCCACATCATGTACATCAATGCCCAGGTGGTGGGTGATACCATGATAAAAGTACCTGCGGTAGGCCGGGTTCTGCGGATCCTGGTTTTTGATCTCTGCTTTGGAGATCAGGCCCAGTTTCAGGATCTGTTTTTCCATTTCTGCATTTGTCTTATTGACATAGTCCGGGAAGAGCGTACCCGGTTTCAGCAGGGACTTGGCGTACTGATGTGCATTTAATACCGCATTGTACACCTCTTTCTGCCTTTTCGTAAACTTACCATTCACAGGGATACTGCGGGTAAGGTCGGCGCTGTAGTTCCCAAAAGAAGCCCCAAAGTCCATCAGGATCACTTCCCCATCTTTACACTCCTGGTTGTTGTCGATGTAATGCAGTACCCGGGCCCTGTCGCCACTGGCAATAATCGGATCGTAGGCATGCCTGGGGGCACGGTTGCGGATAAACTCATGCGTGATCTCCGCTTCGATCTCCTGTTCCCAGACACCGGGGCGTACAAAGCCCAATACCCTGCGGAATGCCTTTTCCGTAATGTCAACGGCCTGTTGCGTGATCGCTATTTCTTCTTTCGATTTGATGGCCCTCAGCTCCTTAACCAGCCTTGCGGAACGTTCATAATGGTGCAGTGGAAAACGCTGCATCCATTTTTGTACAAAAAGCAGATCCGTTCTCAGCAGGGAGCCGTCCAGGCGGTCATTTTCATTGGTGTTGAGATAAACGGTATCGGCATTGTGCATCATCACCTGCAGCAGCGCATCGATGCTGTCTGCCCACTGTATATTCTGAATGCCGGAGATGGCCGTCGCTTCTTCTTTCCGCAATTTGTGGCCTTCCCACTTTTCGAGATGTTCATTGGGGCGCAGCAGCACCAGTACTTCCCTTGCGGAAGCATCGGGGTTGTCCGGGTACAGGATCACCATGGTTTTTTCCTGCTCAATACCGGAAAGCCAGAGGATATCCGATCCCGGCCTGTTGGTATAAACGGCATCGCCATTGGTGGGCAATACTTCGGTTCCCTGGAAAATAGCGACAGCATTGGGCTTCATTTTTTTCATGAAGCGCTGCCTGTTGTCTGCTGTAAGCTTTGAAAGCGATAATTGATTTCTCATTGCTGTAGTATAAAAAGTGTTATAAAAGTAAGGGATTTTAAAGCGCGGCCGGATCAGATGCGGGCACGCCAGGGTATTTCAGCTTTGCCATTGGTATGGATGATATAGCGCGCCAGGACAAACAGGAAGTCCGACAGCCTGTTGAGGTATTGCAGGATCAGATCCGATACTTCTTCTTCCTGCAGGCGCATGTCTACACAAAGGCGTTCTGACCTGCGGCAAATGCAACGGGCTACATGGCAGGCGGAAGCCCCCTGGTGTCCGCCGGGCAGGATGAAGGAGCGCATTTCGGGCAACACTTCATTCATCTCGTCAATACCCTGCTCCAGCCACTCAATATCGCTCTGGTGCAGGTCCGGCAATTTCATTTTTACTTCTTTCACCGGTGTGGTGGCCAGTTCTGCGCCCAGGGTAAATAAGCGGTCCTGTATCTCACGCAGCCAGTCATTGATCTTCGGATCGCCGCAAAGGTCATTGACCAGGCCCAGGTAGGAGTTCAGCTCATCGACCGTACCATAGCTTTCTATGCGTATATGATTTTTAGAGACCCGCGTACCGCCGATCAGGCTGGTCTGGCCCTTGTCTCCCGTTTTGGTATAAATCTTAAAGGACATGGCTCTGTCTTATTTTTGCGTTTCAAAAGTAGAAACATATTTCTACTTTTGAGGAATAGTGTTACGAATATGCCCCTAAGTTCCCCCATTTTATCCCGCAGCCTGACCTTTGGCGTTTTGCTGCTGTTGCTATCCGTTTGCAGCGCCAGCGGACAAAGCAAAACCGAGGCCGAGCATGTACAGAAAATTGTACAGAGCCTGAAAGCACAGGACAGCATGGCCTATGCCGCTGTTTTCCCGTCCGCAGACACTATGATACGCGTTACCCTGCGTAAGGCACCAGCATCGAGCGATGAGTACCAACGTTCGAAGTACCTGCTGGAAAGCCCTGAAATGATTGTATACCAGGATTCGCTGATCATGAAACAGGCCGGGGCCCTCTATAACCCTGTGGTCGAAAAAGGCAAAAAGATCGGCATCCACTGGGAAGACATCCAGATGAGCCGTTTTGAGCTGGAAGCACTGGCCAAAACAAGGGATGCCGCGCTCGAAGCGGTCGTATCGGAACGCTTCGTCGGCTACCTGTTCATAGAAGACATGCAGACGCGGAAGATCTTCACCCTGTCGCTGAGCGAGATCATGAAAATAGACGGGAAATGGTACGGCGGGGAGCTGAACTATGTATTTGAAGCAGACAACAAAGATGCTTTTAACGCTAAGGTATTTGCAGAGAAGCTCAGGCTGCGCAAGGGCCTGCCGGATACCAGTGCCCTGGCGGAGGATTCTGTGACGGCAAAGGACGAGGACGATCCACCTCTACAGCGCAAACAGGTCGCCGACCGGAAACTGTATACCGGTTTCCTGGACGACGAAATTCCGGTAAGCCTGTACATTCGCTACATCAAAGGAGATTGTGCGGAAACGATCTGCGCCTGGGAAGCGATCTTTAAATTCGGAGACAATGAGTATGTTCGCCAGTCTGTGAGCCGTACAGCGGATGGCAAATTCAATTTTGTGGAAGAGGAAACCGGGGGCGTATTGGATGTAGAGCTGAAAGGCGCCGTTTTGAGCGGTGTATTTTCAGCCACTATAGATAAGGTGGACTATGACGCCGAACTGAAAGAAAAAACAATGTCCAAAAAGAAAATGGAAAGCCTGGACGCCATTATTGAAAGAGACCTTTCCCGATAAACAACACTGATATGAAAGCTGCATTAACTATTTTCCTGCTGATCCTCTCCAACACTTTTATGACCCTGGCTTGGTATGGCCATCTGAAATTTCACGAATGGAAATGGTTTTCCAAGCTGGGCCTGACCGCTGTGATTCTCGTCAGCTGGGGTATTGCCTTGTTTGAATATTGTTTCCAGGTGCCGGCCAACCGTATCGGGTTCAAAGAAAATGGCGGGCCTTTTACCCTATGGCAACTGAAGGTGATAC
>JAEUVW010000087.1 GCA_016786525.1 Chitinophagaceae bacterium | reverse complement strand
TATTTTTATAAGCCGGCGACGGACCGGCTACAGGCGCTCTAAATGATGCTTTGTAAGTTCCCCTTGCTGATCGCCTGTGTTCAGCGTAGTCGCCGGTTCGAACAACAATACGGAAACTTCTTCCGGTGCAACGGGGCGGTGCTCTACCCCCCTGGGTACAATGATGAATTCATTTTCCTGTATGGTTTCCGTCCTGTCCCGGAACTCCATGTTGAACCAGCCTTTGACCACGAAAAACAATTCATCTTCCTGCTCGTGCTTGTGCCAGACAAATTCCCCTTTAAACTTCACCAGTTTTACATGTTGCCCGTTCAGCTCTCCTACGATTTTGGGCGACCAGTGCTCTGTGAACAAAGACAGTTTTTGCGCCACATTTACTTTATCCATATCAGCTTTATTTACGCTGTAAAAGTAGAGCAGATCCGGCATTAAAGGCAATAAAAAAGCCACCTTCAGAAGAAGGCGGCGCTACCCTATAAAATTGAAGCCCTAAAAGCATTATAAAAGTAACAGAGCCCCTGATTGCTTTTCTTTTTTGACCCTAAAATCGTGGAAATTTCCCTTATATTTTTTTATTCCCGCCCCAATGGAGCTTACGTTGCAAATTGCTGGATCATCAGGGAGCAAAACGGGTGGCAGGTCCAGATCAGCTTCTGCGCCGCTTCTTTTGCCTTATGTGAAATGATCACAAAGCGATTGATCTCATACTCCGCCCCCACAATCTCCGAAGAAAAAGGAATAGGCTGGCGAATAGAACTCAGGTAATTCAGGTTACTCAGTTCATCATCGCTGAGGTTCGAAAATTCAAACCGGAGCGCATAGGCTCCATTCCCTTTCTTTTTCAGGGAGGTCAGTGCCGGGAAGGTGTAGCGACCGAAAATAGTCACTATGTCTTTCATTTTATTGATTGCCGTCTCCATACCTGTTGCATTTTATCATGATCATCACTCTTACAAATGTCGGCCGCTTTGACCGGCCTGTATTTACATCAGGCGGGAAAGCAGCTTACATAATTTTCAGTTGCCATAAAAAAGGGTTTGCGCAGTGCAAACCCTTTCAAAAAAACAGCTGTCGTTTTTATGATGCTTTTTCGATCACTACCGCAAAGCCCTGTCCTACCCCGATACACATCGTCACCAAAGCGTAGCGCTGATTGCGTTCCTGCAGTTCCAGTGCTGCACTGTTCAGGATGCGTGCCCCGGTCATACCCAGCGGATGTCCCAAAGCAATAGCACCGCCATTGACGTTCACACGCGCATCGTCGTCGGCAATGCCCATGGCACGCAGCACGGCAAGACTCTGCGCAGCAAAAGCCTCGTTGAGTTCGATAATATCCATATCCTTCAGGGACAGGCCTGCTTTTTTCAAGGCTATTTCAGAAGCCGGTACCGGCCCGATACCCATAATGCGGGGTTCCACACCGGCAACCCCACTGCTGACTATGCGCGCGCGCGGAGTCAGGTTGTGTTGTTTGAGCGCCTCTTCCGAAGCCAGCAGCAAGGCTGCGGCACCGTCATTCAGGCCCGCTGCATTTCCCGCCGTCACCGTACCTTCTTTGCGGAAAGCCGGGCGCAGGCCGGCCAGGCCCTCCAGCGTCGTATTGGGTTTTGCAAACTCATCTGTCGCAAACAGTTTCGGATCGCCTTTTTTCTGCGGTATCGCCACCGTCATGATCTCTTTGGCCAGGCGCCCGCTTTGTTGCGCTGCCGCTGCTTTTTGCTGCGAATGCAGGGCAAAGCGATCCTGGTCTTCGCGGGAGATGCCATCCCGTGTGACCAGATTTTCGGCCGTATCACCCATACTGTCCACACCGTATAGTTCCTTCATCTTCGGGTTGATAAAACGCCATCCGAAGGTAGAATCGAACAGTTGCGCATCATTACCAAAGGGCGTACTGGTCTTGCCCATCACCCAGGGGCCGCGGGTCATATTTTCCACACCGCCGGCGATCATCAGTTCCGCATCACCGGTCTGTATCGCACGGGCAGCAGACATGGCTGCCGACAGGCCTGAAGCACAGAGGCGGTTCACCGTTTCCCCGGGTACGCTATACGGCAAGCCGGCCAGCAAAGATGCCATACGGGCCACGTTGCGGTTATCTTCACCGGCCTGGTTCGCACAGCCCATGATGACGTCGCCGATCAATGCCGGGTCGAAACTATTGTTGCGCTGCATCAGCTCCCTGATCACCATCGCGGCCAGGTCGTCTGTGCGTATAGAGGCCAGAGATCCTTTGAGGCTGCCGACCGGGGTACGGATACCGTCTACTATATAGGCGTTCTTCATGTATTTGTTCTTTATCACTTTTGTCAAAAAAGAACTCAAAAGTAGGTGATTTGTACTGTATTGGGTACAAGAAAAGGCAGCCCTGTAGATACAGGGCCGCCCGGTGTGGATTTTAATGCATTTTTATGCTTGCCTGCTGCGTTGTACCCAGGCGCTGATACCGATACTGATCTGGTAGAGCAAACCCAGGGGTATGGCCACCAGCCAGATGCTCAGCCAGTCCGGCGGGGTAATGACCGCTGCCAGCAGCATGATGATGAGTATGGCAAACTTGTAGTATTGCTTCATGATGGCCGGGGTCAGGAAACCGATCCGCGACAGGAAATAGACAGCCACCGGCAGTTCAAATACAATACCCATACCCAGTACCAGGTCACTGAGCGTATCGTAGTAATTGGAGATGGTAATGATGTTCTTGAACTGCGGGCTCAGCTGGTAGGTCGCAAAAAACTGGATCGTAAAGGGGACGATGACAAAATAGGCAAACAGCACACCGGTAAAGAACAATAAGGACATACTGAAGACCAGGCCTCTTGCACGCCTTACTTCCTGCTCCGTCAGCGCAGGCTTGATAAAGCTCCAGAGTTCCCAGGCTACATACGGGAAGGAGACAATAAAGCCGATGATCAGCGAGACCGAAAAGCTCATCATAAACTGCCCGGACAATTCCGTATTCTGAAAAGCCAGTTCAAAAGAGCCGAAGCAGAGCGCATCAGTATGGATCATCATCCCCAGGGTACACAAGGCCTTGTAAGAAATAAAATCTGCACGTGAAGGCCCCAGCAGGATGTTGTGAAAAATCCATTCTATATTGAAGAACACGATGATCGAAGCAACAATAACAACAGCGACAGAACGGATGATGTGCCAACGCAGGTCTTCTACATGATCCATCAGGCTCATGTTGCCTGTCTGGTCGCGAAAGCGGGTCAGGCTGGTAATGATACTCATAGCAGGAACGGTTTAGAGGATAAACAAAAAAGCGTAACGCTATTCCGCAGCCTTGGCCTGCGGTTCCTTCATGCCGTTTTCAATATCCTTGCTGATGCCATCCTTGGCTTCTTTAAAGTCGCGCATGCCCTTGCCCAGCCCTTTGGCCAGTTCGGGTATTTTCTTACCGCCAAACAGCACCACTACAACAAGCAGGATCATAATCATTTCTGTGCCACCGGGCATGGACATCAATACATTCGGAACAATATTCAGGATAGTCATAACCTTAGTTTTTTGGTTTCATCTGTATGTACGCAAAAAAATGCCCCCCGGATCTACGGGGGACACAGATAATTTTTTACCACAGGGGATTTATATCCCATTGCACAAATGAACGAAAGGTCGCCTGCCGATCTGTCCTCAGCGGATCGCCCATTCGGTGATGTTGTTGGCCCATTCGGCCCGGTGCGGGGTCTGCACTTTGATGTAGTTATCAGTATACCCTTCCATAACACCGTTTTTATCTGCAGCTTCCCACAATACTTTGCGGCTGGTGCCGGTAAATTGCTGTGTGAAGTACTGCAGTTTCTGGTGCGAAAGGTTGCGCAGGATCTTATTGCGTTCATGACGCTCCTGCATGGGCACTACCGGCTTGATGTCCAGGGCATGGGTATTCGCCCTTTCGGAGTAGGTAAAGACGTGAAAATAAGATACTTCCAGGGTATGCAAAAAGTCAAATGTTTCGCGAAAATCTTCGTCTGTTTCGCCGGGGAAGCCGACGATCACATCCACACCGATGGCCGCATGGGGCATCATAGCCTTTATCCGCTCTACCCTGTCGGCATACAGTTCGCGACGGTAACGGCGGCGCATGGCGGCCAGGGTCTTGTTGCTGCCGCTTTGCAGCGGGATATGAAAATGCGGCATGAACTTCTGCGAAGCGGCAACGAAGTGAATGATCTCTTCGCTGAGCAGGTTCGGCTCTATGGAGGAGATGCGGTAGCGGTCTATGCCGGCTACCGTATCCAGCTCTTGAATTAAATCGTAGAAATTTTCGTCGCGCTGCTTGCCGCCCTCATTGCCTTTGCCGAAGTCGCCGAGGTTGATGCCGGTCAGTACGATCTCCCGAACGCCCTGTGCGACGATCTCCTTTGCTTTGGCGACAACATTTTCAATACTGTCGCTGCGGCTGTGCCCCCGCGCCAGGGGTATGGTGCAAAAAGAGCAATTGTAGTCGCAGCCGTCCTGCACCTTGAGAAAGGTACGGGTGCGCTGGGCATGGGAATACGAGGAGTGAAAACCATTCACTTCTTCTATATCGCAGGAGCAGATGCGGGCGCTGTCGCCTTTGGTCAGGTCCTGCAGGTGTTGTGCAATGTTGAATTTTTCGGCAGCGCCCAATACCAGGTGCACCCCTTCTATCTCCGCAATCTCCTTTGGCTTGA
>JAEUVW010000063.1 GCA_016786525.1 Chitinophagaceae bacterium | reverse complement strand
AACGAACAACCGATCTCCCCCCAGGGTTTCAACAACCGCCTGGAATACCGCCCGCTGGAAGGTTTTGTCGTCGCCATTACACCGTTCAATTTTACCGCCATCGGTGGCAACCTGCCTACGGCGCCGGCCATGTGCGGCAACGTGGTGGTCTGGAAACCGGCCAATACTCAGGTACTGGCGGCTTCCGTGTTTATGGAAATCCTGATCGAAGCGGGACTTCCCGCTGGGGTCATCAACCTGATCTACCCTTCCGGATCAGCCATCGGCGATATCAGCTTCAAACACCCTGATTTTGCAGGTATTCACTTTACCGGCTCTACCGGTGTCTTCCAGCAGATCTGGAAAACAATCGGCGAAAACATCAGCCAATACAAAACTTACCCGCGCATTGTCGGTGAAACAGGGGGCAAGGATTTTCTTTTCGCACACCCGGCAGCCAACGTGGACGCCGTAGTAGCCAACATCGTACGCGGTGCATTCGAATACCAGGGACAAAAATGCTCTGCGGCTTCCCGTGCTTATATCCCTTCGAATATCGCCGAAGCAGTAAAAAGCAAATTACTGGCCGAGATGAAAACCCTGAAAATGGGGCCGGTAGACGATTTCACCAATTTCGTGAACGCGGTGATCGACGAAAAATCTTTTGACAAACTGGCATCTTATATTGATGGCGTTCGATCTTCGAACGGTGTGGCCAGCATCCTGGCAGGCGGCGGCTACGACAAATCCAAAGGCTGGTTTATCGAACCGACAGTGATCGAAACCACTGACCCTAAATATATAACGATGTGCGAAGAGCTGTTCGGCCCCGTGCTGACCATGCATGTCTACGAGGCGGATAAATGGGAAGCCATGCTGGATATCGTGGACAGCACTTCTCCCTACGCACTTACCGGCGCGATCTTCTCGCAGGACCGCTATGCCCTGGAGACGATGACGAAAAAACTGACCAATGCCGCCGGTAATTTCTACATCAACGACAAGCCTACCGGGGCCGTGGTCGGACAGCAGCCTTTCGGCGGGGCCAGGGCTTCGGGCACCAACGATAAAGCGGGTGCACCTTTGAACCTGTACCGCTGGCTGAGTTTCCGCACCATCAAGGAAACATACGTACCGGTAACGAATTACCGCTACCCTTTCCACCAGGCGGATTAAGACAGACTAAATAAGAAATAAAGGGGTGGAAGTTCCACCCCTTTTATTTTTAACAATTGTACGCAATGAAATCATCCTGTTTTCATTTAATTTTACGGAAGTATCAAATACATAATCCAGAATGAACAATCAACACAATTTCACCAATTACACGGTGGAAAGCTCTAAGGTAAATGTTACAGGATCCCTGTCTTCTACCTACATCGCAAACGTATTTATGTGGATGTTTGCCGCACTCGGCGTCTCTACTGTGTTTGCCCTGCTGTTTGCCAACAGTCCTGCACTGATGGAGTACCTCATTACTTTTAACCCCAGCACCGGCCGTGGCGGCCTGAGCATCCTGGGCTATGTGGTGATGTTTGCCCCGATCGGCTTCGTGCTGCTGATGAGCTTCGCCTTCCAGCGCCTGTCGGCTCCGGCACTCATCGGTTTGTTTATGGCGTATTCGGCTATTAACGGCATCAGTTTCAGCTTTATCCTGCTCACCTATACCACCAGCTCCGTGATCGGTTGTTTTGCCTCTGCCGCTGCGATGTTCGGCGTGATGGCGGTAATGGGGTACACGACTAAAAAAGACCTGACTTCTTTTGGCCGTATCATGACCATGGGCCTGATCGGTGTGGTGATAGCGATGGTCATCAATATGTTCCTGAAAAGCAATACCATGGGCTACCTGGTCAGCGTGATCGGTGTGATCGTCTTTACCGGCCTTACGGCTTGGGACGTACAAAAACTGAAAAACATCGGTGCCGGTGTAGAATACGGAGAGATATCCGCCAACGACGGTAAAAAACTGGGTATCCTCGGCGCTTTGACCCTGTACCTGGATTTCATCAACATCTTCCTGTTGCTGCTGCGTTTGTTCGGCGGCAGGAAAGACTAGGTTTTCCAGAAACATATTTTTTGACAACCACCTCTGAAGAGTTTTAAACCAGCTCTGAAGAGGTGGTTTTTTATGCCTGTATCTTTATGAAAACCCCGTGCCGAGGCTGGTGTTTTTATCCCGGATCGCCCGGCCCACTTTAGTCCTTAGTCCTGCGTACAGTCCCCTAAAAGGGGAGCAGAGCCTTGGCGACAAGGGCCATGATCGGGATGCAGGTAAACTGAGGATGAGCATTTATCCTGCACCAAACTTTTTGCTTTAAAGAGTGTCCGGTTTATCGATTGTCCGCTGTTGTATTGCGGGCTTCCCCTCCCCGGAGCGCCTGTGCCGCCCTGGCGGGAGCTTAGGGCCGGGATTGGAAGAGCTTTACAAAACACTTCATAAATGGTTTATCTTTGCGCCCATGGAATTAACGGCACTATCCGCGATCAGCCCCATTGACGGGCGCTACAGGGCACAATTATCATCATTGGCCCCTTATTTTTCTGAATACGGCCTTATCCGCTACAGGGTATTGGTAGAAGTAGAGTATTTCCTGTTCCTGGCAGAGAAAAAGATTTTTACACTGCCGGCGTCGGTAAAACCGGCCAAACTGAGGGCTATTTACCAAAACTTCAGCGAAGAAGATGCGGCGAAGATCAAAGCGACAGAGCGCATCACGAACCATGATGTAAAAGCCGTGGAATATTTCCTGAAAGAAAAAATAACGGCCCTGGGGGCGGAGCATTGCGCCGAATGGGTGCACTTCGGACTGACCTCGCAGGATATCAACAATACAGCCATTCCCCTGTCCTGGAAAAATGCCATCGAAGAGGAATACCTGCCTTCTTTGCACAACCTGATCCTGCAATTGCGCAAAATGGCGAAAAGCTGGAAAAAAGTGTCTATGCTGGCGCGTACGCACGGGCAACCGGCCTCTCCTACTACCCTGGGTAAAGAGCTCATGGTGTTTGTAGAACGCCTGGAAGGGCAAGTGCAGCAATTGTCGCACCTGCCGTTTGCCGCTAAGTTCGGCGGCGCTACCGGCAATTTCAATGCCCATTATGTCGCCTTCCCGGCTATGGACTGGGTAAAGTTCGGCAATGACTTCGTCAGCAAAAAGCTGGACCTGGAGCGCATGCAATACACGACGCAGATCGAGCATTACGACAACCTGGCCGCCCAGTTCGACACGCTGAAGCGCATCAACAATATCCTCATCGATTTTGCCCGCGATATCTGGACGTATATCTCGATGGATTATTTCAAGCAACAGACGAAGAAAGGTGAGATCGGCTCTTCGGCGATGCCGCACAAGGTAAACCCCATCGATTTTGAAAACGCAGAAGGCAACCTGGGCATCGCGAATGCGCTGTATGAACACCTTGCCGCCAAACTGCCCATCAGCCGCCTTCAACGCGATCTTACAGACAGTACGGTCTTGCGCAACATCGGTGTACCGATGGCCCATAGCTACCTGGCCCTGCGCTCGCTGGAGAAGGGAATGGGCAAACTGCTGCTGCATGAAGCACGCCTGGAAGCCGACCTCGAAAACAACTGGGCTGTAGTGGCCGAAGCGATACAAACCGTATTGCGCCGCGAACAATTCCCGCAACCGTATGAAGCGCTGAAGGAACTGACACGCGGTAAGAACGGCATCAACAAAACGACCATGCACCAGTTTATCGACGGCCTGAACATACCGGCCAGACTGAAGAAGGAGCTGAAAG
>JAEUVW010000049.1 GCA_016786525.1 Chitinophagaceae bacterium | reverse complement strand
GCCCACCAGTTCCTGGGGTTCCAGGATACCTTTTGTAAAAACACTATTGACTACTTTCAGGTCTACAGCGTCCTTGATGCTGTTGTCCCTGTACAGTAAGCGGCCGTTGATGCCGTCTACATAAGCCTGCAGGTCGAGCGGGATGCTGCTGTTTGCACTCATGCTGCCTGCTGCTGTGATTTTGTAGGCAGGACGCAGTTCATATCCTTTTGCCGAAGGAACGGGAAACCATTCCCAGCCTTCCTGTACTGCCGCATGGCTGATGGCTGCGGCACCCATTCCGTCCAAAGCAGCTTCCAGCGCCCTGGCTTCGGAAATGACCGGTACAAGAGCCGTTTCAGGCTTTCCGTACCCTTTCATATAGATACGGGCGATCTTACCATCGGCCGTAAAACGGAAATGCATTTTGCTGAAGCTGACTTCTTTTCCCGCTATAACCTGTGTAAAATACGCATAGCTAATCCCTTTTGACGCGGTTTGCGTACCGCTCAGCACCCACTCAGCAACATTGATACCGGCAGCGGATAACTGGCTGCGCATCAGGTTCCGGGCCTTTTCTTCCACGGAGTTGCCCGCTACGGCAATCGGTGTGCCGTTCAGGTCTTTAAACCCACCTGTGCGGGTATCCATAGTGATCAGCCAGTTGGGGAAAGCGGCAGACAGGCGGCTGTACAGGGCTTTGTCCAGTTTTTTTTCACTCAGCACTGCATCGCTGTTCGTAAACACGGAAGTGCTGAACTGACCGGAAAGATGCGCCTGGTCCGTCTGCTGTTGGGCATCGGCCTTTATCGCTATCCCGAAAAGGCCGAACCAAAGAAAGAACTGCTTCATTTATTTTTTTTTAGAATGTTGAGTATAAGAAGCACAAATTACCATATTTACATCATATTTTGTGATAAATGCAACTATGTTATTTGTTAATATATTTGATTTTTGAAAATCAAATACGGCTTTCAGAAACCCTTCCTATATTCTTTTACCCTTCATCGCCGTCTTTAATGCAGCATCCATCAGGCGTTCGGCATAAGGACGGGTAATTTCATTCAGGGTTTCGGTCTCTTGCTGGATCAGATTTTTATCTTTCGTATCCATGGTTTCCTTCAGTATACCGATCTGCTTCCGGGTCAGGGAAATTTCCTCTTCGCTGAGGAGGCCGGTGTTTTTTTCAAGAAATTTTTCAACGGTATCGATCATCTGCGTGGCTTCGGTGCCGGCCTCTACGAGGGCTCTGGCCTGTATATCGCTTTTCGCATGGGAAAGCGAGTCCAGCAGCATTTGTTCCATCTGTTCGTCCGTAAGCCCGTATTTCGGTGTGACCTCAATGCTTTGTGCGACGCCACTCCTGAGTTCTTTGGCCGTTACTTTCAGGATGCCGTCAGCGTCGATCATAAAAGTGACCTCTACTTTAGGCAGGCCCGCAGGCATACCGGGTATGCCGGTGAGGTTCAGGGTGCCCAGGTTCCGGTTGTCTTTGACGAGGTCGCGTTCTCCCTGGAAGACTGAGATGCGCATGCTGCTTTGCCCGTCCTTCTGGGTCGTGTATTGACGGCTTGCTTTATTGGGGATTTTGGAGTTGCGCGGGATCAAAACGTCCATCAGGCCGCCCATGGTCTCAATACCCAGGCTCAGGGGCGTTACATCCAGCAGCAGCATTTCGGTGTTGTTGCCCGACAGGATATCGGCCTGTATCGCAGCGCCCAGGGCCACTACTTCATCCGGGTTCAGCGTATCGTTTAAAGTTTCTTTCTGAAAGAATGCCTTCACCAGTTCCTTCACCCTGGGGGTGCGCGTGCTGCCGCCTACCATCACTACCTCGTCAATATCCTTTGCTGTCAGTCCTGCATCTTTCAGCGCATGGGCGCAGCAATCCAGGCTGCGTTGCAGCAGCGGGTCAATGAGGGATTCGAATTGATCTTTGTGTAAGGTGAACGTATGTTCCCCGGCTTTTCCTTCAAAAACTTCCTGTTCGGAAAGATGCTTTTTGGCGGCTTCAGCCAGCAGGCGCAGGCTTTGCCTCTCGCCCGGATCAAGAATACCTGACTGCTCTGCCCAGAAGTCGGCAATGGCTTTATCCAGGTCGTCGCCGCCCAGGTAGGTGTCTCCGTTGGTAGACAATACCTCGCAGATGCCATTATGCAGGTGCAGGATGGAAATATCAAAAGTACCGCCCCCCAGGTCGTACACGGCAATGGTCTTCTCCTCGTCCGGGCGTAAGCCCATACCATAGGCCAGGCTGGCCGCCGTAGGCTCGTTGACGATGCGCAGGACGTCCAGGCCGGCCAGCCTGCCTGCGTCGCGTGTGGCCTGCCGCTGGGTGTCGTTGAAGTACGCCGGAACGGTAATGACTACTTTCTGAACCGGGGTTTTCAGGATATGCTCCGCGCGGGCTTTCAGCTCTTTCAGGATCAGTGCAGACAATTCGATGGGGGAGTAAAACTGATCCCGGGCCTGTATTTTCACCAGGGAGTCGTCCTGCTCATCAATGACTTTGTACGCAAAGAAGCCGCTTTCCTGCTGTACATCTTTATAGGTTTTGCCCATCAGCCGTTTTACGGAGTAAATCGTGTTTTGCGGATCTGTGAGCAGCTTTTCGGCCGCTTTGGTGCCGACGCTGGTATGGCCAAAGGCATCAAAATGGACAATGGAAGGGACCAGGGCCAGGCCGTCGATTTCGCGGAGGGCGATCGCTTGCTTGGTGTCTTCCCGAACGATAGCGATCAGGCTGTTGGTGGTACCCAGGTCTATGCCCAGTACGGTGTCGTTTTTCTGAATGCTGCCCGTAGCTATATTGATGGCTATTTTGCCCATATTTTGTTGTTTAGGCTGCGAAGGTAAAGGCGATTTCCGACTTCTGATTTCGGATTTTCCGGGAAGGACAGGAAAGGGCAGTACGGGCAGGCTTTAGTCTTCCAGGAAGGAGATGATCCGGGCGGTATCTTTCGGTTCGAAGAAGCGGATGCTTTTTAAGAGCAGGCTTTGGGATAGGCCGGGCGTCACGATATTGCGGGCTACCGTTGCGATCTGCAGGTCCAGGGTATGGATATAGGCGGGGTGATTTTCCGGGGGCAGGGCAGACAGGGCCAGTGCGTTGGTCCATGCCGTCTTGCGGGCCAGTGCGATGCTGAAATTGATCACGGCATCTTTGCCTGCATTGTCGATGAAGCGGACAAAGCGCATGGGAAAGCAGATGTCTTCGAGGTCGGTTTGCACCGTATTGATCAGGCTGCCGATGACATCGTTTATTTTTTCAAAGTCTGCCCTGAGGGCCTGGATATCCTGACCGGCGCTGATTTCAGTCGCCGCAATACCCAGG
>JAEUVW010000043.1 GCA_016786525.1 Chitinophagaceae bacterium | reverse complement strand
GATTGCGCAGCGGTTTTTAAACCCTGTAAGGCTTCCAAAACCTTACAAGTTGGCGGCTTTTGCTTATCTTCATTTTGCCGATGAAAACGCCCATGAAGACCGCGCTGTATATTTTGCTTTGGATGCTGCCTCTCGCAGGCCAGGCTCAATGGTACGAACGGGTGGCCCGTATCGCGCAACAAGACTCGATCAGTACCGTACGCTTACCGGAAATGTACCACAACTATTTTGGCTGGAAGGTCGCTATGGACGGCAACCGGGCAGCAGTGATCGCCATGAGCACCGGTCAGCCCCCCAAGGACCCCGCGGCCTGCTATGTCTTTGAGAAAGGAGCGGAATCCTGGGCACTGAAACAGCGCCTGCAGGTTGCCCTGGATTCCTTTCCGGGATTTCAACTGACAGGGGCTATGGCACTATCCGGCGACTACCTCATACTGGGCCTGAACCTTCTGGATGACAAGCATTGTGCCGTTATTTTTCATTGCGACAAAGCAAGCGGCCTCTGGCAGCAAGAGCAGGTGCTCTATGCCCCATCTGAAAGGGGACAGTCTTTCTTTGCCTGGGCTGTAGCCATCAGCCAGGACTATGCCATGGTGAGTGCAGCAGATGAAGACCTGGGTAAAAAATCAAATGCAGGAGCTATCTATGTGTACAAACGCAAGGATGCTACCTGGGACAGGGTTCAGCAAATCAGAGCCTCAGATCCCCAGGCAGACGGCTTTTTCGGATCCAAGCTGGCCCTCGATAAAAACCACCTGCTGGTCGGCATGCCGGCCGGAAGCTCCGACACCAAAGGCAAGTCGCTGTTGCTCAACGCGGGCTGTGCGTATATTTTTCACAAAGACAAGCGTTCCGGCCAATGGCTGCAGACCGCAAAGCTGGTGGCCAGAGACAGGGCAGAAAAAGATCTTTTCGGTACTGCTGTAGCCATACGGGGCAACTGCGCCATCGTTGGGGCTCCAAATGAAGACGAAGATACCAACGGCGGCAACACCCTGGAGGGATCCGGCAGTGTTTACGTATTTACCCGGCAGGGCTGGGGCCAACGCTGGAAACAGCAGCAAAAACTGAGCGCCAGGGACCGCGCCTATTCCGGTGGTTTTGGATATGATCTGGCTACAGACGGCAGGCAACTACTGGTGGGCAGCTACTGGCGCGACTCCATGGCCGGTTGTGCCTATGTCTTTCAGAAGTCCGGCGGGCAATGGATACAGCGGCAAAAACTAGGGGCGCAACACCCGAAAGCCCGGGATATGTTCGGCCTGTCTGTGGACATCAGTGAAGGGAAACTCATTATCGGGGCGTATCAAAAAAGCACCCTGCCCTTTTCCTACGATCGCCCGGGCGAAAGAGGCGAAGTCTATATTTTTGAAGAACGCTGAAACAAGCGTTCCCGGCCTGCAACTGCAAAGCACACTGTTTCCCCGGTCAGCAGCTCCGCAAATTTTCCGGCAACAGCATTCCTGTCCCGCAATGGTATAGAGCCTGCAGCATCCGCTCCTTCAGAAGCACCACATAAGCGCACAAAACATTAAACAGAAAAATATTTAAATTTTTCTGTAAGAATCCGCCTGCCTGCTTCGTCTTTTTAATAAAGCCCCCCAATCCATCACACCATTATAAAACCCAAACCATCATGAACAAACGCTTATCCACGCTCGCGATTTGCCTGGGCATCAATGCCATGGCAACAGCACAAACAAAAACCCTGCCGTATGTTACCGGCTTTGAAGACCCGACGCCTGTCCCGGACTGGCAATTGATCCGTAAAGGTGGCGCTTCAGATCCGCATTACGTCTGGAAGACAGACAATACTATCCGTTTTGAAGGCAGTCTTTCCCTGTACCACGGCTACCCTGTCGGTTCTAGTGACCTAACCGATGATTGGTATGTATCTCCTGCATTTTCACTCGTCGATGGCGGAAAAATTGACTCTGTAAGGCATCACTTTACCGGCTTAGGCGTCCCCGGAGCCGGGGATACGGTAGCGTTCTATTTATTAAAAGACAATCCCGACCCGGCCCTGGCCAGTGCCAAAATCCTGCTGCACGATTTCCGGGATACCAAATACAAGAAAGACTTCACCTGGTATCAGACAAAGGGTATTGCAATACCAGCTACAACTGGCAAGGCCTACATTGCCTTCCGCTACCACACCATCAACAACTGGCTGGATGTACGCTTTGACAATTTAGGCATCAGCGCCAACAAACCCAGCAGCATTGCTTCCCTTTATAAGGCGGGAGCAGACTTCACGGTGTCGCCCATACCTGCTGTCAATATCCTGAATATCAATACAGAAATCGCTTTTCAATGGATGGAACTCTATGATGTAGCGGGCAGGATGATTAAGCGGGAAGCCTTCCGCCCCGGCATGGACCTGTCCGGCATCCCGGCAGGCAGGTATACCCTGGTACTGGCCGATGAACAACAACAAAAAGGTATCGTATCCATCATTAAACAATAAAGATTATGAAAAAAATCCTGCTCAGCAGCTGTATCCTGTCCTTTGCATTCGGCATCGGCTGCAACAAGAACAATGACCCCCAATGCCCGGAAAACATCGGATACTCCGGCCCGGTACAAGTCATTAAAAACTGCACCGGCACCTATATCCGCTACCTGGGAAAAGATTACCGTGTCTGCAATGAAGAATTGCTGCATTACTACGCTGACGGATCCCGCGCCACCGCCAGCTTCAGCCCGGCGGGCGATTGTTCAAACGGGGACCGGATGATTTGCTATATGTATTACCCCTATGAGGGAACCGTAAACATCAGTTGCATCCGGTAAGGAAACACGAAAGCCCGGGACTTATGAACACCGGGCTTTCCTTTCCCCTGGCGCCCAGCACAGCCGGAAACTATGCGGACCCTGATCCGGGTATAGAGCCGGTATTCCTGCTTCAGGCCGTTCCAGCCCTACCCCTGTGAAGCAGCCTGCCTGTAGAAAACGTTCTGATCCCCTTTGCACAGGCCATGCCAGGACATTCCGCACAGAACTGTAAAAGCAGCAGGAAAAATAAATCAAAAAAATATACGACGTTTTTTGTAAGAACAACCGGCCCTGCTCCGTCTTTCTTATAAAGCCCCATAATCCATCACACCATTGCAAAACACAAATCCCTTATGAACAAACTCCTATCCACACTCACGGTCTGCCTTGGCATCAATGCGATGGCCACCGCACAAACAAAATCCCTGCCCTACTTTACCGGCTTTGAAGACCTGATGCCCGTCAGCGATTGGCAAATGATCCGGAAAGGGGATGCGAACCCTTATTACCTGTGGAAAATCGACAATGGAACTCCTTATGCCGGCAACCTGTCTTTATACCATGGTTATCCCGTCGGCGGCACTATCGCTACAGACGATTGGTTTGTCTCTCCCGCGTTTTCCCTGAGCGATGGCGGGAAAATCGATTCCATCAGGCACAATTTCTGGGGCTTCGGTACGCCTGTAGCAGGGGACACCCTCGCTTTGTACCTGCTCAAAGGCAATCCCGATCCGGCATTGGCCAGCTCCGTCACGCTGCTGCACGATTTCCGCGATGCAAAATACGTCAACGACCATACCTGGAACAAGACCAGCAATATTACCATTCCTGCTACCACAGGCAAAGCTTACATCGGCATCCGCTACCGCACAGTCAGCAATTGGCTGGATGTACGCTTTGACAATGTAAGCATCAGCTCCAACAAACCCAGCAGCATCGCTTCCCGTTATAAGGCAGGGGCAGATTTCACCGTATCGCCCATACCCGTCGTCAATACCCTGAACATCAATACAGAGATTGCCTTTCAATGGATGGAACTCTATGATGTAGGGGGCCGTATGATCAAACGGGAGGCCTTCCGGCCCGGCATGGACCTGTCCGGTATTCCGGCAGGCAGGTACACCCTGGTACTGGCCGATGAACAACAACAAAAAGGCATTGTATCCCTCATCAAACAATAAAGATCATGAAAAAAATCCTGCTTACCGGCTTGATCCTGTCTGCTCTGCTCGGCACCGGCTGCAACAAGAAGGCAGACCCTCCCTGCCCGGCAAACGGCGGCTATTCCGGCCCGGTACAAGTCATTAAAAACTGTACCGGCACCTATATCCGCTACCTGGGAAAAGACTACCGTGTCTGCAATGAAGAATTGCTGCGCTATTACGCTGACGGATCCCGCGCCACTGCCAGTTTCAGCCCGGCAGGTGATTGTTCAAACGGGGACCGGTATCTTTGCAACATGTATTACTACTATGAAGAAACGGTAAACATCAGTTGCATCCGATAAGAAACATGAAAGCCCGGAGCTTATGGATACCGGGCTTTCTTTTACCCAAGCCCTGCATGCCATGAAGACTATTCTTTACCTGATTTGCCTCACGTTTACCCTGCTTTCCTGCAGCAAGGATAAAGGCTGCAATGAAGCGGAATCAAGTGTTCCTGCCGTCATCCGCTCGATCAGCGGCCCCGACACCCTGTCCGTGGGCGAAACAGTAGCCATCATCGTGGAAGTGGCGGCCACCGACAGTTTTTGCACCAAACGGGCAGAAGGCTATATTATTGAGGTTGTCAACGACTATGTACGGATCGGCGCCACACGGATACAAAACACCGCTGACCGGCAGCATTGTGATTGTGTACAGACCCCTACGGTAAAGACCCTTGTTTATTTTACCCCCAATAAAAAAGGAAAGTACCGCTTCGGCACCCAAAAGCAGAACAACGATATGAGCAACGCTAACCCGGATACTTCGATATACGCAATAGTCGTCCCCTGACGCTTTCCACCTGCATCATTTTTGTTGACCCTGCTTTCGTGAAAACAACATAAAGCACAACCCATAGAAAAACCATCGCTACATACCCTGATCGACGGATGCATGAAGGAAGATCCCCTCATGCAAAAGTTGTTTTATTACGAGTATTATGCGCTGCTGATGCGTATCGGCATCCGCTATGCCCCCTCCCGCGAAGATGCGGAACAATGGGTGCATGACGGGTTTTTGAAAATATTTGCCAGCCTGTCCACGTACCGGCATCTTGGTTCGTTTGAGGGCTGGATCAGGAAGATCATGGTCCGGCTTTGTATTGACCAGCTCAGGGCACACAACACAGGGCAGGCGACGATCCTGCAGCAGACCGTTTCCGAAGACCAGGGCTGGGAAGAGGCGCACTATGTAGACAATGACTTTACCCATAAGACCTCGGCAGAAGAGCTGCTCAGGATGATCGGTTTTTTGCCGGACCGGCAAAAACTGGTCTTTAACCTGATCGTCTTCGAAGATTACAGCCATAAGGAAGTCGCCGGCCTGCTGCAGATCACCGAAACCCATGCTTACTTATTGTTGCACCAGGCACGGAAACTATTGAAAAACATGATTCAGAAAAGGACGGAACCGCAAAACGTATCGTATGAACAGAGATGAGCTGGAACAATGGATGAAAAGCTCCCTGGCGGAACAGGAGTTCCGCCCGGATGAAGCCGGCTGGATGAAACTCCGGGCGGCTATGGACGCACCCAGGGACCACAGGAAAAAGGCCCTTATCCTCTTGTTGCCCAAAAGAACGAGGGTGGCGGCCGCAGCGGCCATCGTCATCACGGCGGGAAGCCTGCTCTACCTGGGCAGCAGGAAGCAAGAAAACAGGACTGCACATACTGTAAAGGTGCCGCCCGCAAGCCCCTCTGCTGCCCCGGAGCAGCCCAAAGCGCTTGCTCCGGCCCTGCCCGATCCGCAGCCCCTGCAGGCCTCTGGCACATCCCGCCCCCCCTTAAAAAAAGAAACTGCTGCAACACCTCCTGTTGCCGACAGCAACTATGAGCCGGGGATATATGCCCATACGCCGCAGGCAGCAGGCCAGGCGGATTCCCCTGCAAGAAAAATCAATGTCTATGCCCAGGTAAAAACCGATGCTCCGGCGGATCCCGGGCCTTTTGATCCAAGGTATAGCCCCGGCGAACAAAGCTCCCCGTCCTTCAACCTGGGTATCGCGGCACAAGTCGGCAAAGCCAATGTCGGCAATATGCGCTACCAGGTCGGCCTGGTGGCGCACCAGGAAATATCAGGAAACCTGTACGCCGAAGCGACGCTGGCCCTGGCAGCAACAGAAGTCAGTTATGTACAAACCAGCAGCTTCCCCTCGCTTACCGTCAGTTCCGGGTCCTTTAACAACACAAGCATGAGCATTGCCAGCAAATCTGTCGAAGCCCAATACGCCAACAATGTACTCTCTGCCGGTGTTTCCCCTGCCCTGGGCTACCGCCTTACGCCGAAGCTGGCCCTGGGCTGCGGCATGAGCCTGTACCGGAACCTGAATCCCACTGTCTCCTTAAAAGAAGATGCAGCGATGGACCAGGCCGTGCTGGATAATCATTTGCTGAGTGAAAGCAATCCCGTCAGCAACTGGGATGCGGGCCTGACCGGCAACGCGGCCTATACGATCGGCAACAAACTGGCCCTGAGCATACAGTACCGCCACGGGCTTTCTACCTTTATGTACCGCGAAGGACAGCCTGTGCGCAACTCCGGCGTTAACATGGGACTAAAATACCTGTTCGGGAAATAAGCGCTCCTGAACAGTGCAGGAGATCAGATGTGCCTGTATAGCACGCTCCCGGCGCATCATACTATAGGTTCACCACATCCAGGATACGGAAACGCTTCAGCCCTGCCGGGACTTTCCATTGTACTTCTTCCCCTTTCCTGAACCCGATCAGGGCTGCGCCCATAGGGGTCAGTAC
The DNA here is from genome assembly GCA_016786525.1 of Chitinophagaceae bacterium. Taxonomy (GTDB): domain Bacteria; phylum Bacteroidota; class Bacteroidia; order Chitinophagales; family Chitinophagaceae; genus Rurimicrobium. The sequence goes on along the minus strand of JAEUVW010000043.1, from coordinate 8,094 downwards.
GGAGATCTTCTGCTGGCTGATCGCTGCATGCTCCGGCATCACAATCGTAAACTCCAGTACCTTCTGTGTATCCATATCCAGTACCGACACCCTGGAGTTCAGCCTGATACCATGCTTCGGAAAGGCGTCCTTTGCCACAATAACAGCCCGGCTGAGCTCATAGGCAAGCGACATCTCCTCAGCGCTGCCCGGCAGGCTGCTGCCGGCATAAGGCTTCAGCAGCCTGTAATCTTCTTCTGTAAGCACTACCGGGTTGAGCTGTTTTGTATTCATTGTTCCTTTATTTTTAGTTCAGCATACAGGCTTTAAACCAGGTGTCCGTCAGCCTGTCATCGATATGATTGAAATAGATTTCCCGGAAACTCTTGGTATGCAGGGCATCTACTTTCCTGAAGAAGCGGGAAGGATCGATTTCGTCCAGGGTCCTGAAACCACAGGCCTCCATCATTTCCACGACGGCGTGCACCGTATTCCGGTGAAAGCTGGCCACACGGGCACGTTTATCGGTAACGTTCAGCCCTTTGTACAGGGAAGGATTCTGGGTCGCAATCCCCACCGGGCATTCCCCGCTATCGCACTTCAGGGCCTGGATACACCCCATGGACATCATCATGCCCCTGGCGCTGTAACAGGCGTCGGCTCCCAGCGACAGGGCTTTCAGCAGATCAAAAGCAGTGACGATGCGGCCTGCCGCAATGATCCGGACCTCCTTTTTGAGATTAAAGATTTCCAGGGTCTGTGTGACAAACGATAGGGCATCGTGCAAAGGCATCCCCATATGATCGGTAAACTCCAGGGGAGCAGCTCCTGTCCCACCTTCCGAGCCGTCTACGGTGATAAAATCCGGGATGATGCGGGTCACCACCATCGCATTGCAGATATCGACAAACTCCTGTTTATCACCGATACATATTTTAAACCCTACGGGCTTACCCCCGGACAACTCCCTGAGGAAGCCGAGAAACTGCACCAGTTCTACAGCATTGGAGAAGGCCGAATGCGCAGGCGGGGAATAGACCGTGGTATGCGGCTCCACGTTCCTGATCGCTGCGATCTCCTCGGTATTCTTTCCTGCAGGCAGGATACCCCCGTGTCCCGGTTTGGCGCCCTGCGACAGTTTCAGCTCGATCATCTTCACACTTTCCCTTCCGGCAGTCACCTGAAAGAGTTCAGGGAAAAAACGGCCCTCCGTATCCCGGCAGCCGAAATAGCCCGTACCGATCTGCCAGACCAGGTCGCCCCCGCTCATATGGTAATCGCTGATGCCCCCTTCGCCGGTATTGTGTGCAAAACCGCCTAAAGACGCTCCCTCATTGAGCGAACGGATCGCCGTTTTGCTCAGCGCACCGTAGCTCATAGCCCCGATGTTCAGGATACTGGCCCCGTAAGGCTGGCGGCACTGGCTATTGCCGATCCGCACCCTTAAGTCCTTGTCCGCTACCCGCACGGGGAAGGTGGAATGCGCCACCCACTCGTGGCCGGGCTTGCCCGGGTCGTCCTGCATGCCGAAGGGTACGGTTTGCTTCACATTCTTCGCCCTTTGGTATACAATGGAGCGCTGCCTGCGGTTGAAAGGCCGTCCGTCCAGGTCCGACTCCCCGAAGTACTGGCGCATCTCGGGGCGGATCGATTCAAAAAAATAGCGGGCATAAGCAAGTACCGGGAAGTTGCGCAGGAGGGTATGCCTGCTTTTACGGGTATTGTAAACAGCCAGCCACAAAAGGGACAGGCTGACGGACAAGGCAGTCAAAAGCCAGTAATGATCTAAAAGTATGGCTGCGGCCAGGATGGATACATTCAGCCCGAACAGGACCAAAAGTATCATACCCTTTGCCGAAACCTTTGGGGAGTTTCGTGACATGATCTGAAAAATTTGAAAAAAAGGAAATACCGAAGTAAGCCCCCGGACCTAAATGAATACTAGCAGGCCGGGGCTATGGTATTGAAGTCCTTGAAATTGGACAGATAGTACAGCTTATAGCAAAAGCAGTGAAAATGACGCGGATGCAGCTCATGCACCACAACATTACCCTCCCCGCTGTGCAGGGTAGCCTTGGTGCCGGGTGTATGTCGTACAGCAGTCATCAGGGGCAAAGATATTCATTATTTACAGCCGAATTGTTAAAGTATCCGCGACAGCCCTGTTTCAGGCCATAGCAAAGTCAAATCATGACGGCAATTAGCCCCAATGATGACCACGGTTATTTGCTGCAGGAAACGGCCTGCATAATTTTGGTGTAATTATGAGCGAGTATTCAGCAGCATATGCGGTAAGGGAAAGTGTCAGCAGGTGGCAGTCGGTGCTGGCCCAGCTGCGCATTGAGAACATCCGTATGAAATATGAATTGTCGGGGATCATCAAAAAAGACATTGATACCGATTTGCTGGAAAAAGCAGAAAACTTTCAGCAGCGCTTCCTGCAGAAAGACCAGTTGATGGATCTGCTGCGCCTGGACCTGAACCATTTGCTGCGCGAGCTCGATACTGCAGAAAAAGTACCCTCGTCTTACCTGCAGATCCGGCAGGACATGGAGAAGCTCATCCTGGAATTCAATGTCCTGAGCAACTATTTCCACACCTTTGCCCTGGCCACCGGTACCAGCGCTTAATTGTACATCTGTTCCAGCTTGCTGTAGTTGAGGATGCGGATACGGCTGCCTTCCATGGCAATCAGTTTTTCTTCTTTCAGTTCGCCCAGCATGCGGATCAGCGATTCTTTGGCTACCCCGGCTATGGAGGCCAGGTTTTCCCGGGACAGGTCGATCATAAAATGATCGTCTGCATTGCTGTTGTATTTCCGGTACAGCGTCACCAGCGTATCGGCAACTTTTTTGCGCAGCGAGTTATATGCCAGGGCCAGCAGCTGGTTTTCCTTCTCATCTATATCCTGTGCCAGTATGCTGATGAATTTGCGCAGCACGGCCGGGTTGCTGCCCAGCAGCACTTCAAATTCCGAACGGGGTATGATGGCCAGTTCTGTTTCCTCCAGGGCTTCTGCACTTTCGTGGTAAGGTCCGCCTTCCATCAGCGGTGTATAGCCCAGGAAATCGCCTTCTTTGTATAGTCCTATGATCAGCTCCTTACCTTCCTCATTCCGCTTGTAGGTTTTTACCTTCCCTTTTTTCAGGTAAAACAAACGTACGGGATGATTGCCCTCTGTATAGATCAACTGCTTCTTCTTGTATTTATTCGTACTCCTGTCTGTACTGAGCGCTTCCAGCGAAGCACTCGCGGCATGCACCCTGACCAGTTCGTCCACACCCTGCAGGCTGGGGGGTAAAGACTTTTTCAGGGCGTCTGCCTTCCTCAGGCGGATTTCGATGGCCTGCAGCAACTCTGTCCCGTCAAAAGGCTTGGTAATATAGTCATCTGCTCCCATTTCCATACCCTTGCGCACTTCACTGCGCTCCGAGCGTGCCGTCAGGAAGATGAACGGCACTGACTGCAACTCTTCATTTTTCTGTACCAGATGCAGGACACCGTAGCCATCCAGCACCGGCATCATGATATCGCAGATGATCAGGTCCGGCTTGTCCTGCAAAGCCTGCTCCACGCCCTGCTTCCCGTCCGCCGCCGTGTGTACGGTATAGCCGGCCAGCTCCAGTATTTCGGCCATATTTTCCCGTATCTCTGTATTGTCTTCAATGAGCAGAATCTTCTTCATAGTATTTCTTTTATTCCTGTGTCCTGCCGGCGAAGCGGATCGTAAATGTGGTTCCTTCATGCAACACACTGTCACACTGCACCGTACCATTCATCAGTTCGGCATACTTGCTGACGATATGCAGGCCCAGGCCTGTACCCTGTATGTTGGTCGCATTGGTACCGCGAAAAAAGCGTTCGGCCAGGTGCTGCTGATCTTCGGCCGGGATACCGATACCCCTGTCCGCTACCGCCACCGTTACCAGGCCCTGTTCCTGCCTGCTGCTCAGGGCGATGAGGCCGGAGTCGGGAGAAAACTTGATGGCGTTGGACAGGAGGTTGATGACCACATGCTTCAGCAGGGATGCGTCCAGCTCTACCTGGCTTTCCCCCTCATGCCGGTACGTAATTTCCTGGCCTTGCTTCAGTAACCCCTTCAGCTCGCTGACGATCTGCTGCAAATGCTGCGGCAGGTCAAACACCGTGTAGCGCACCTGTATCCGGCCCTCTTCGATCCGGCCTACAGACAGGAAATCGTTCAGGATGTCCGTCAGCATATTCACGGAAGACACAATGCGCTGGATGTGCTTTTCCCGTTTGGGCTGCTCTTCTTTTTCGCTGTATTTGGAAATCAGGTAGGCAGACGAAAGTACCGTACTCAGGGGTGTCCGGAATTCATGCGAGGCCATGGATACAAAACGCGATTTGAGTTCGCTGAGCTCTTTTTCCTTTTCCAGGGCCACACGCAGATCAGACTCTACCTGCTTGAGGTTTTGTGTGCGGGTCTCGATTTTATGTTCCAGTTCTTCGTTCAGCAATTGCACGGCCGCTTCCGCCTCTTTTCGCTTGGAGATATCGCTGACAAAGGCGATGACAAACTGCCCGGCTTCGGTGGTGTATTTGCCCAGGCTGACCTCTACCGGGAATTCAGAGCCGTCCTTGCGTGCCGCATACAGATCCATACCCAGGCCCATTGGCCTGTTTTTCGGATGCTCGTTGTAGTGCTGTACATGGTGTTCATGCCTTGACCGGAAACGCGTCGGGATCAGCTCTTCGATCCGTTTCCCGCTGAGTTCCTGCTCCGTATACCCGAATTGCCGCAGCAGGAAAGGGTTGGTCAATACAATCTTCCCGGTGCCGTCCGCAACGAGAATCCCCATTGCAGCATTGCTGAACAGGGCGTCAAAACTGATTCCGGTAGGGTTGCTCATGATAAATGGACCGGGCAAAATTACTTCAAATACTTGTTTTATTTTATATTATTACAATCACAATTTAAAGGCAGCCCGGGGCATGCGGCACTGTCCCTGTACAAGCGGGGTACCCTATGGATGACAAAGGACCCGCTGCAACGGATGGGCCTGATCCCGGAGTTCCGGGCTCAGGAAGGGAATGCCGAGATTCAGACCCCTGGCGATCATGATCAGTGCCGCCACACAGGCAAATACAGGGACCAGCCGGCGCAGGTGCGCCCTCATCTTCAGCGGGATAAAAGCGCCCAGCATCATCACAGCGATCATCAGCGGGAAAGTGCCCATACCGAATAAGAACATCAGGCAGGCCCCTGCCCAGGCATTGCCGGTGGCCAGGGCCGAACCTGCGGCCAGGTACACCAGGCCGCAGGGGAGCAAGCCGTTTAGCATACCGACAACAAAGAAAGAAGCCGGGCTACCGGCCGAGCGCAGCAAACGGCCCAATACCGACCCTATCCGTGCCCGCAACCCTGCAGGCAGCAGTTGTGTACCCGGACGGTACAGGCCTGCAAACAACGCAAGCAGCAGCACGCTGCCTGTCAGTATCGTCAGCAGCTGCTGATAGCCCAGCAGGAAAAACTGCTGCCCGGCAAAACCCAGCAGCAGGCCCAGCAGGGCATAAGTAAAAGCCCGGCCCGTATTGTACAATACTGTCCGCAATAAGCGCTCCGCACCCGTTTTTCCCTGCAGGGGTAAAGACAGGGCCAGGGGGCCGCACATACCGATACAATGGAAACTGCCCAACAAACCGATACCCAGTCCGGAAATAACAGCGTACCACATCAGTCGACCCGGAAAGATTGTTCGTTATAGTACGGGACTGTCCCGCTTCTCCAGTTCAGGCGCAGCAGGTAAGCGCCTTTGGGAATGTCTTTTGCAGGCATGCGGAACACCCCCTCTGTATCGGGCAGAAAAGCAAAGCTGCGGTCGCGGCGTTTATCGGCAGGGCAGATCAGGGAAAGCGTGGACGCCGTCAGATCAGCTGCAGCCGCTTTGGGAATACGCACAACAAGGACACCCTGGTCCTGGCGCAGCACTACCCCATCCCCTCCCAGGGATTGCAGGTTCCTGCCCGCATCGATCAGCTCCTGGTGCCGCAGCTCCCTCACATAATATTGTTCGTCCACAAGGTCATTCTGCTGGCGCATGGCGATTGTAATCATTGTGCCCATCGCGGTAATGAAGACCATGATCACAGTCAGTATTTTATATCCCCAGTTCATAAAGCATTTTTTTGATGTTACATAAAAGGCCCGAGAAAGCTTGAGCGGATGGTCTGTATCCTTCGCCCTCCTTCGTATACGCCTATAGTGATTTTTGTATTCCTTTCCTTCACCTGCTCTTTACCGATGATGATAAAGAACATCAATTCGTTCACCGCTTCCTTCTTCAGTGTACCGCTGTGCCCGCTGACCATTTGTATTGTACCCGGGATCTGCTCCAGGCGCAGCTCTACCTGAGCGTCTCTGTTCGTCTTGTTGATGATCCGGGCCTGATACAGGTTACTCAGGCGATTGTTTGGCTGCTCCTGGTACAACTGGCCTTTTGCACGGGAAATATAGGTGTCGATGCTGTGGCTGGACGCAATGAGCACGATCATGATAATGCTGAGCACTCCCAGCAGGGTGGAATAGGCTTTTACCCGGCGGTTGAAACGGAAGGCTGTCCCTTTCCGGATCTGTTGCTCCGAAGCATAACGGATCAGGCCGGCGGGTTTCCCTATTTTGTCCATGACAGTATCGCAGGCATCAATACAGGCGGTACAGCCGACACATTCCATTTGTACACCATTGCGGATGTCGATGCCCGCCGGGCATACCTGCACGCAGCGGTAGCAATCGACACAGTCTCCTGTGGGGGCCGCGCTGCTTTTTTTACCCCTGGGTTCACCCCGACGGTAGTCGTAGCTGATCTGCATCGTCTCCTGATCGAACAAGACGCTCTGCAGTCGCCCGTAAGGGCAAACTGTGGTGCAGATGATCTCCCGTACAAAGGCAAAGACTGAATAGAACAGCAGGCTGAACAACAGCAGGCCGGCCCATAAAGCAGGATGCCGGGACAGGGGCTCCCTGAATAGCTGCAATACCCCGTCCAGGCTGATGATGTAACTCAGGAAAGTGAAGGCAATCAGAAAAGACAGCAGCAGGAACACGAGATGCTTGCTTCCCTTGCGGATGATTTTTTCTGCGGACCAGGTTGCCTGGTTCAGCTTTTGCTGCTGCGTATGCGTCCCTTCGATCCACCATTCTACCTTGCGGAACAGCATTTCCATAAAAATGGTCTGCGGGCAAACCCAGCCGCAAAACAACCTACCGTAAATGACCGTGAACAGGGCTATGAAGATGATGGCCATCACCATGCCCACAGCGAAAATAAAAAAGTCCTGCGGCCAGAAGATCTTGCCAAACAGGATAAAGCGGCCCTCGGGAAAATTGAGCAGGAAGAAAGGCATACCGTTTACCCGGACAAAAGGCAGCGAAAAGAAAACCAGGAAGTAGGCTGCAGAAAAGTAATTCCTCAACCGGGTGAAAAAGCCCTCCGGCTTTGCGGCAAATACCCATTTACGTTTCCCGCTGCCGGATATCGTATCCAGCCTGTCCCTGTACTCTGTTTGTGCCTTTTGTTTCATATACGCTTTGCCTGTTTACCGCCATCCGAAATCGCTAGGGCTGCACGACGGCAGCTTTCGTTGTATCTGCGGCCGCAGCCGTTTCTTCATAGAGCTCGCCCTGCGGTTCTTTTGCCCCGGCAGGGTCCGACCCTTTCAAAGAGTGTACATAGCTGGCCAGCTGCGCGATCTGCGTCGGGGAAAAATCGTCTTTCCAGGACTTCATACCTTTTTCCTGCCAGCCATATTTGATGCTTTTGAAAATATCTTTGATCCCACCCTGGTGCAGCCAGTAATTGTCGGAAAGATTGGGCCCTACAGAAGCCCCCTGCCCCTTGTCGCCATGACAGGCCACACAGTTGGACGCAAACAGGGCCTGGCCGGCAGCAATGCCGTCTGCTCCCAGCACCACCACGGTATTTTCATCCACATTGTTGGCCTGGGTCTTCAGGTATTCATCAATGCGTGCTTTTGCCTCCGTCACGGCTATGGTATATTCTTCATCCTGCAAAGGCGCTGCATGTGCCACATGGTAGCGCCACATATACCCTAGGGCGAACAGGATCGAGATCGTGAAACCGGCGATAAACC
>JAEUVW010000376.1 GCA_016786525.1 Chitinophagaceae bacterium | reverse complement strand
TTTCACGGGCGATGGCTGCTACCGCAATGCGGAAGGACAATACCGCATTACGGGCCGGGTAGACGATGTGCTGAATGTAAGCGGCCACAGGATCGGGACGGCTGAACTGGAGAATGTCATCAACATGCACGATGCCGTGATCGAAAGCGCCATTGTAGGCTTCCCGCACGATATTAAAGGGCAGGGCATCTATGCATACGTAGTCTGTGCTGAAGCCGTGGCGGACGAAACCCGGGCCCGTGGCGAAATAACAGAAGTCGTCACCCGCCTGATCGGCGCCATCGCCAAACCGGATAAGATCCAGTTTGTAAAAGGATTGCCCAAAACCCGCAGCGGCAAGATCATGCGCCGCATCCTGCGTAAAATTGCCGAAGGCGACCTGGCCAACCTGGGGGATACTTCTGCCTTGCTGGATCCCGAAGTGGTTGAAGGGATAAAAGCAGGGCGCCTGTAAGAAGGCAATTTGATAAGAGGTAATCTGGTAATTGGATTTGAAGATATGTTGATTTGAAAATTTGAAGATGTGCGACAATTGGTCAATTTGGCAATTCGGCAATGAGATAATGCTGCTGTCATCCCGACGCAAGAGGGATCTATACCCAAATCCAAACAATTACACAATTGGATTTGAAGATATGTTGATTTGAAGATTTGAAGATGTGCGGCAATTGGTCAATTTGACAATTCTGCAATGAGGTAATGCTCATCTGTATGTTGTCATCCCGACGCAGGAGGGATCTATACCCAAATCCAGACAATTACACAATTGGATTTGAAGATGTGTTGATTTGAAGATGAGTAAAGAATGAGAATAATGTGGTAAAAGTGCCCTCGCACGTGCTTCCCCTCTGAGGAGAGCCTGTCCCGCCTCAGCAGGAGGTAGAAGGTGGGTTTGCCTATCTACAAAGTCAGTACCTGTTTTGCTCCCCTGGGATTCGTACAGATGATCCTGTGTTTGTGTTTCCGCAGCAGGATCAGGGACCGGGCATCTGCCGGGTCTTTCAATTCGAGGATATCCAGCGGTACAGCCTCATCAAGGTCTGATACCCGGTACACTTTGACCAGTACCGGGTAACTGATCCGGATCCGGGACCTGATATCTTTTAATTTCCTGTTTTTATCCATCATCCAGGAGGGCCGCCCTTGCTCCAGGCGTGTATCGGGATGATAAACATTGCAGTCGATGACCTTCGGAGCACTGGCTGCATGAAAAAATGCCCCGCTGCTGTCCCTGAATAAATAATCAGCATGGCCTGTGACCAGCTGGCGGTACCTGCTGCCCAGCTTAGGCGATTCTGTCATCCGTGTCTGGTCAATGGTGAAAGGGTCGATGCCGCTCATCCGTTTTACCCATGCGGCCATGGGCACGCCCACAAAGTTCGACAGGCTGTCTTCTGCAACATGGTCGTAGCCGCAATACAGGATAAATTTGCCGCCGGGATGCTGGTCCATCATCTTTTTGATGTTTGTGGCCTGTGCTTTTTCCCGGCCCAGGCTTTTCTGAAGGCTGTCGCTGAAGACCTGTTCGTAAGGAAACAAAGTATAGCCCAGGGCAAGCGCTTCCCGGATCATTACCCCGAAATTGGGCTCCTGCGTATAATAGCCGCTGGCTATGAGCGGGTATCCTCTTTGGTTCAGGGCGGTATCCTCGTAGGCCAGGGCTTCCATGCCCAGGTAGCGGTATCCCTGCCGGTGCAGGTCTTTCAGCAAAGTGCGCAGGTAAGCCCGGTGCAGTGGTACATGGTGTGCCTCGTTGAGGATCAGGATACTGGTTTTTGAAGCTGCATCCAGGATCGCTTTGCGGGCATCTACAGCTTTGTAGCGGGCAAATAGCGCTCTTTCCTGGTCTGTGGGTGCAGTTGTTTTGGCCTGGGGATACTCGCGGGCCCGTGTTTCCAGCGCTTTGTAATACTCCCCGGCAAAGGTATACCAGACCGCCGCCGTCTGGTAACGGTAAGGGGTACTGTCTGCGCGCAGCAGGCTGTCGATCTGGTCGGCAAAGAAATAATGCTGTTGGGCAATGGCCGGGCTATACCTGCCGCACAGGGATAAAAACAGTATGCTCATTGCCGTCCACAGGCTTTTGGAAAAAGATTGTTGCAGAGACATCTTCGGAACGGGATTACGAAAGGTAAAACAAAGGGCAAAAAAGAAGCAACCAGCCGGCTGCTTCTTTTCATTTAAGGCAGTAAAAAATAAGCTACTCCTAATACTGACCCTACAATGCATGCCAAAGTGAGCAGCACTGCGTACTTGTCAACCTGGTTTTCCATTCTATATATGGTTATATTGAAGTTGCAAGGTAAGTGTATAAATCGAAGATTTTAATGAATATTTGTATTGGTTATCCGTTTTTAATTTATCGTCAGCAGCCGTATACATCATGTTCGTGCAGCGGAAATAAGCTCTTAAAAGGGGCGGCGTTGCGGCCAAAGCCATAACTTCGCAGGCCAGAATCTACAACCCTATGCCTGAGTACACACCGGAAGAACTGGAAGCCGACCTGCAGAACGAACAGGAGTTTCTCGACTTTTTTGAAAGGAAGAACATCGAAACCATTGACCGGTTCCTGGGCAGAAAGCAATACAACAGCCTCAGCGATTGTTTCCGGATCGTGCATTACGAGCACATGCCGCGCATCGGGCTGATTTACCATTCCCGGTCCCGCTGCCCCGATGAGCTGGCTGATGCGGTGATCAATAAGTACAAACTGTTGTTTGAAAAATGGGCGCGGTTCTCCTCCGAGCGTTAGGGCATCTGTTTATTGTGCGATCAGCACAGGTATTTTTACCTTATGCCGCAGGGAGTTCACGGTTTCTCCGAAAATAAGGTCCTTAATGCTGTGATGCCCGTGGCTGCCCACGATCAGCAAATCTGCCTGCTCCTCTTTGACAATTGCGGCAATGCCTTTTACCCTGTTGTTGAAACCTATGCGGCCCTTCGCCTGCAGCGCTTTCGCGGTAAAGATCTGCAGGTATTCATCCATGATGCGCTTGTCTTCGTTGGTTTCATAGTCCTGCGTTTCTTCGCCGATCGCTTTGGCCGAAGCGCTTTCCACGATGTGGATCAGCGTAAAGGAGGTATGCGCTTCTGCCAGTTTCAGCGCGTAGGCGATCACGGCTTTGTCCTGTTCCCCGAAGTCAAGCGCCAGGGCAATATTATCAAAGGATTTGGCCTGGCCGATATCTTCGATGCCGATGCGGTGCGGGTGCATATTGATGCTGTTTTGCTTGCGTTTCTGCAGCATGAGCGGGTAGAAGGTCGTAATGCCCAGCAAGACGATAAAGCCTGCTACAAACAATACGGTCAGTGCTTTGATAAAGAAGCTGTCCGTATTGCGGATCCATTCGCTGCCGCTTTCAAAAAGCTGCCAGAGGTTCAGGGCGATGATAATGATGGCCACCGCCCAGCTCAGTACCTTTACGTAGGGTTTGATGACAAAATCGCCCATCCTGGCTTTGTCGCTGACGAAGTGGATCAGCGGAATAATGGCGAAGGCCAGTTGCATACTCAGGATCACCTGGCTGAAGATCAGCATGGCGTCTACTTCTTTGTCGCCCATCAGCAGGATGACGATCACAGCAGGGATCACCGCCAGCAAACGGGTGATCAGGCGGCGGACCAGGGGGTTGATGCGCAGGCGCAGGTACCCTTCCATAACGATCTGCCCGGCCAGTGTACCGGTGACCGTAGAGCTCTGCCCGGCCGCAATCAGGGCTATGGCAAACAGGTGGGAAGACCATTGGTTGCCCAGCATCGGCGCCAGCAGCTTGTGGGCTTCCTGCATCGACGCTACTTCGTGCAGGCCTGCCTTGAAGAAGACCGATGCCGCCAGCACCAGGATGGCTGCATTGACAAAAAAGGCCAGGTTCAGCGCGATAGCACTATCGGCAATATTGTAGCGTATCGCTTTCAGTATGGATTTTTTATCGGTGCCGGTAATGCGGGTCTGTACCAGGGCCGAATGCAGGTACAGGTTGTGCGGCATCACCGTTGCGCCGATGATACCTATGGCGATATACAAGGCCGCCTTGTTGGGCAGGCCGGGTACAAAGCCCCGTACCACTTCGCCCAGGGGCGGCTTCACATACATCATTTCTACCCAGAAACACAAACCGATGATCGCGATCAGGGCAATAATGAAGGCTTCCAGTTTACGGATGCCCAGGCGTTGCAGGAACAGGAGCAGGAAAGTATCCAGCACCGAAATGCAAACTCCTGCCAGTAAAGGGATGCCCAGGAGCAGGTTCAAACCGATCGCCATGCCCAGCACTTCGGCCAGGTCGCAGGCGGCAATGGCCAGTTCTGCCAGTACATAGAGTATAAAATTAATGCTTTTGGGGTAGTAGTAGCGGTTGCACTGTGCCAGGTCTTTCCCCTGCACGATGCCGAGGCGGGCACTCAGGGACTGCAAGAGCAAAGCCATCAGGTTGCTCATCAGCAGCACCCAGATCAGGGAATAGCCGAAGGCGCTGCCCCCGGCAATATCCGTGGCCCAGTTGCCCGGGTCCATATAGCCGACGCTGATCAGGTATGCCGGGCCAAAAAAGGCCAGGGCCCTGCGCCATGCACTTCTTTTTTTCAGCGGGTCAACGCTTTGGTGCACTTCGCTCAGGGACTTGTCGGCAGCATGATGAGGCATAGGCTATTCCTAATTTGTTACAAATGTAAGTGTTTAAAAGATAGGGTAGTCTAACTTTTAGCAATTTAGTATAGTGTTAATATAGACAGAATGAATGCCTGCTTTACAAAAAAATGAAGGCTGTATTCAATTATCTCACGACTTTTGCAGATCGTTTTTAAAAAACAATCATCTCTTGAAACTACTGCTGAACTACCTGAGCAAATATAAAATGCTCATCTTTATAGCCCTGGTTCTGGCCGCGATCAACCAGGTTTTCTCCTTGCTGAACCCTTACATTCTGGGGCATTACATCATCGACAAGTACGGTAAGCAGCCGGATGCCTGGACCCGCGACCAGTATTTTACCGGCGTGCTGTGGGCACTGGGTATGATCATCAGTGTGGCGATGGTCAGCCGGATCGCCAAGGCATTCCAGGACTATGTAGTGAATGTGATCATCCAGAAATTCGGCGCCAACCTGTATACCGACGGCTTGCGCCATGCCCTGCGCCTGCCTTACCAGGATTTTGAAGACCAGCGCAGCGGGGAAACCCTGTCTATCCTGCAAAAGGTACGCACCGATTGCGAGAAGTTTATTTCCAGCTTTGTGAACGTGTTGTTCGTTACCGTGGTCGGCATCGTGTTTGTAACCATATATGCCTTCTCGCTGCACCCGCTGCTGCCCGCTATTTATTTCGTGGGTGCGCTTATCCTGGGCTGGCTCACCAGTGTGTTGAGCCGGAAGATCAAGACCATTCAAAAGAATATCGTGAAGGAGACCAATGCCCTGGCAGGTTCAACTACCGAGTCGCTGCGCAATATCGAGCTGGTGAAAAGCCTGGGGCTCACCCAGCAGGAGATCCGCAGGCTGAATGCGACGACCTT
>JAEUVW010000374.1 GCA_016786525.1 Chitinophagaceae bacterium | reverse complement strand
AGTACCGATCCCGCCATCGCATAGCAATTGTCGTGCACGCGGGTCATGGCCTTGATGTTCACATAGATGCTGCGGGCGGTATCGTCCGGGATGTTGAAGTAGGCGCTGGCCTGCTCTGTGCCTGCGGCGTCGAAGCGGCCGATGCGGATGGCCTGCAGCCCGGTGCCGCTGTCGCGCACGGTGGCAGCAGCCATAAAGCCGCCGGCGTCTCCATGCGGGGCCACGGCCTCGAAGCTGGCGGCGGTGGCCTGCAGCGTGTACAGGCGGTTGAAGAAGGTTTGGGCAGGGCTGCTGACAGACAAGAGCAGGCACAGGACGAACAGTCCCGTACCTAACCTTATGCACCTGCGTGGCCCACCCCTATCCCCTCCGTGGGAGGGGATACCAGCGTGTTTGTATGGTTGGATATTGTTGTTCATTGCCGTGTTCATCACTATTGTTTTAGAGTGAGTGGTGTAGAGATCCTTCCTATCGTCGGGATGACAGAATGGGGTAAGGCTGACAGTGTATTGCTTATTGCTTGATCAGTTTGCCATAGTACAGTGTTTTGCCTGCGCCGGTAATGCGGTACAAATATACGCCACTTGCCCATGCTGCGGCAGGGATGCGGTAGCTGCCTGCAGCCGCCGCAGGTAGCTGTGCGCGGTACAGGCTGCGCCCCAGGGCATCGCTGACGCTGAGCTCCAGGGCCTGCTCCGCGCTGTAGCGCAGCTCAAAGTCGCGGGTGGAGGGGTTGGGCTGTAGACTGAGGCTGAGGGCCTCTTCTTCCTGTGCACGGCGCATATTGCTGCCCCCGCCTGCTGCGTCCGGCAGCTCCGGCAGTACGATGGCGCAGGGCTCGCCTGCGGCGTAGGCCAGCCAGGCACAGGCCCGCTGGCGGGCCCACATGCGGCTATGCTCGCGCACAGAGCGCAGGCTGTCGACCTCGGCGGTCCCCAGGCTGTCCCAGCGGGGTACGGAGTTTTGGCTGTAGCGGGCGGCCAGCAGGCGCATCAGGGTGGCACCCTGTGCGAAATCGTTTTGCTCCCTTTCGGTAAGCGGCAGCTGCGCAATGGCGTTATAGATGCCCAGGCCTTCGGCTACGCGGCCCTCCTGCATATACAGCAGGGCGCGCTCTGTCTCGGCATAGGGGCTGCCCATGGCGTGCAGGGCCGCATCCAGGCGCCCGAAGCGGCCTTCGTTGTAGTCGCTGTAGGCATCGGAGAGCCGGATGCGGGCCTCTGCGGCCCCTTCGGGGCTGCTGGGCGTGGCCGTATGGCCGCTGAAAGGCGCTTCGGGAAGGCATTGGTTGCGGAAAGATGTCGAGAATTTGTACACGTTCGAAGATACTTCCGGGTCTTGGGCCGGGTCGCTGTCGTAGTAGTGGTATTTGTCTAGCGGCAGGGTGTAGTAGTCCCAGCGGGTGGCGAAGCTGTTCCAGAGCTGCTGCGTATAGATATGGAAGTAGCCGAAGAAGCGGCCATCGAAGCTGTTGCCGGCCGGTATCCTTGCCGATCCCTGCACGCGGCGGATACCGTCTACGGCCTTGCCTGCGGCATCGAGATAGCCCTGCACATAGACCCCGGTCTGGTTCCAGCTGTGGGTATTGCAGGTAAACTCAAGGCCGGTGCTTTTGTTTTCTTCGAAACTGAGGCCACTATAAAACCCGTTACTGTTCTGGAAATTGCTGAGGTTGCCGATGTACAGGGAGGCATAGCTGTTGTTGTAGATGCGGTTGAAGTCGCTGCCGCCCTCGCTGACCTCTGCGCCAATGCGCACATCTGTACCGCTGCCGACCGGCCCGAACTGGTTGCCGTAGACCCGGTACAGGGAGGAGCTGTTGAGCTGCAGACCCTCTACGGCCGCGCCGGGGGTAGCGGGGTTGCCGATGAGGAATTTATTGTCGTTGATCGTAAAGCTGTTGACCCCGCGGGTGGCAATGCCGACCTGGTTGTTTTCAAACACGGAGTTGCGGACCACAAAGGGATTGCTGGCCGAAAAGCTGGCAGCCAGTATGCCCTGGCGGAAGCCGGAGCAGTAGCCGGGTATGACGCTGCTGCCGGATACGGGCCGCCACTCGTCGAACAGGAAGCTGGAGTTCCAGCTGGCGATGGCCTTATTGTCCGGACAACCGGACAGGCAGCGCTGGCCCTTGGGCGTGTAGGGCATGGTGCTGGTAAAGGTGCAGCCGCTAAGGGCTACGCCGTCTACCCCGGCAAAGGCCACCTGCCCCACGGGTTCGCGGCTGATGCGGTCGTCTACGGTAAAGCTGCTGCGCGTGATATAGCCCCGGTTGGGCTGCAGGCGCGTACGGGTCCAGGTACCGGCCTTGTACTCCCAGGCCAGGTTGCGGTAGGGATTCCACTGGAAGCCGCCCCTGTTGTTGATAAAGTGAGCGTCGGTGATGCGCACAATACCGCCATTGCGGGTATTGTCCTGAAACACCGGGTCGCCTATGGTGACGGCCCGCACGGCATTGCTGATGGTCGCCCCGTTCTTCATGGTCAGCAGGCCCTGGTCGGCGTCTTTGTCTTGCGACTTTGATGCATCGCCCCATACGGAGATGCCAAACCACATCGTGCTGTCGTGGTGGGCCGTGATGATGCCGCCATCTATCTCCAGCTCGGCGCCCGGCTCTACGATAATGTTGCTGTGGTAGGGCATCAGCACCCGGCACCTGATGCTGAGCTTGCTGCCGCTCCTGACAACGATATCGGTATACAGCTTGATGTCAAAATCCCAGCTCTGGTTGCTGCTGATGCTGAGCGGGTAGTATTGCCCCTGCCCGGTATGGTCGTGGTTGGCATCCTCGGGGTAGGTATTGTACACATACCTGCGGCAGCCCAGGAAGTGGGCATGCTGGTGCCAGCGGGCGATCTGCAGGGGGCTCATATAGTTGCCCCAGGGGTTGTAGTTCATGAACACATTTTCTGCACCCTGGTGCAGGCCGCACTCTTTGCTGTAGGTGGCCGCGGTGCCGAAGATGTCGGAGAGGTAGTCCCAGCGGGTTTCGTCGCAGGTCTCGTCAGTGAAGCCCCATTTGTCTTTAAAGGTATGGTGGGTACCCATGGTATGGCCGATCTCGTGCAGCAGGTTGTTGGCCAGGTAGTCGAGGGCCGAGGAACGCCAGTAATTGGTGGTGGCAATGAGCGGTATGCTGCTGTTGTCGCCGGAGAAGAGTGTTCCGATGTCCTCGGTGGGGCTCAGGGAGATACCGCCAACAGGGGCCGAGGGCCTGCTGGAGTACAGCAGGAAGATGTTGAGCACACCCTCGGGGTCTATAATGTAGCTGTTCAAAGATCCGTTGTAGGTGCCTGGGCCTGCAGCCCCCCAGGAGTAGATGTTTTCCCAGGCGAGGCCGTCGCGGTGGTAGCGGATATCGTTGCTGCCATCGGCCTTTTTGAGCATCTCTACCCGGAAGCGGGAGTCTGTAATATGGCAGGGGCCGCATACGAGGCTGCGGGGCGAATCGGGCCACGGCACATTGGCCAGCCAGTCGTTCATCTTGTCTACGATGGACTGTATGGCGGCCTTGTCTGCGGGGTTGTCCTCATAGTTGACCTTGGGGCCGCCGGGTACCGTGGGCAGCATCACATGGAAGATCACTTTGATGGTCTTGTGCACGTACATGGGCTCTATGAGGCTGTTGTCGGGGCGGTAGTTTTCCTGCCGTCCGTAGAAGCGGCTGAAGTCTGAGGAGGGCGCGCGGGAGGGCACGCAGGGCAGGGCAAGGGAAGATGCGGTACTGACTGGGGCATAGGGCGAAGCGGTATCGGAGGTGTAGCATTCGGGGGCGCTTTGCGCCGCGCTGCGGCCGGCACACAAGAGCAGGACCAGCAGGATGTATAATCTTTGCAACATGACTTAATTATTAATAGTTAATGAATAATTATCAATGGATAACGAGGGGATGTAAAAGCATGGGCATGTTTTTTAAAAAAAAAGTGAACAATACTGCTTGGGTGCTTCAATCGGTGTGCTGCTTCCCATCCCGGGATATGAAAAAGCAGCGTGGGCTTTGCTGTTACTCGCCACTGGGGTGTTCGAAGACCTTGGGAGCAAGTAAAGCAAACACCCACACCGCTTGTGTGGGCGTTATGCCTTATACCTGCTGCTCCCCAATTTTCGAACTTTCAGTGGCAGCTTCTTGTATAATCGCTAACGCTTTAGAAAATGTATTTTTCTTTCTTTGTAGAACTATATCTTGTTATAAGGCAAATGTAAGATAGGAATAAGGAATTAAAAAAGGGAAATTTCCACGATTTTTTTAGAAATTATTCTACAGGCATAGTGACCTTTATCAGCTTGCCTGTAACTTTTACAGGCAGGCATAGAAAAAGCCCTGTACGGCTTTCTAAACCTCACAGCGCTCCCGGAGCTGTCAGTACACATCAAGAAGCGGGTTGCGGATCTTCAGTTCTTTGGTGGTGTCGTAGGGCGTCACAATCCCCTGGAATGTTTTGGTAATCGTAGGCACGGGCGTGCTCGCAAACGCAGCGCTGTTGCTGGTGTACAGTAGGATCGTACCGGTAGCGTCTTTCAGTGTTTTATTGCCGCCATACTCCCCGGGATTGGTAATTTTTGCATCGGCTATTTTCACCAGTACCGATTCGAGTTCAGCAAAGCGCTTGTGTAATGCAGCAAGGGTCAGGGTCAGCGGCGGTACACTTTTACCCTTACCCACTACCGATACTTGTGCCGCTTTACTATTCTTCAGCTCCAACACACCATTGTACCGGGTGAGCACAGCACCCGAAAGGCCGACGGTAACAGAGTCGCCTAAATCCGGGAGGCCTGCAGCCTGGTTGCCGAAATAAATCATCACGGCGCTGGCGCCATCCTGAACAATGATATTGCCTGCACCAAAGTTCCTGTTGACCGCATCGCTGGTCACCACCCCGCGTATCGCCAGATGGCCAAGCAGGGTATCCCGGCCCGCATACAGTTTCCGTAAGGCCTGGATGCTTATGAATTCGGGGTCCTGCCGGGTGCTTCCGTCGCATCGTACTACAGCCATCTGCATATCGTTTGTGTCCCGGATGGCCAACTGCCCGACCCCATCGTATACGGTGTATACAGCGGTGATGCTGCCTTTGCCATAGGGTGTGGGGTAGGCCTGGAAACG
Source organism: Chitinophagaceae bacterium (assembly GCA_016786525.1). GTDB lineage: Bacteria > Bacteroidota > Bacteroidia > Chitinophagales > Chitinophagaceae > Rurimicrobium. Next base: position 11,653 of record JAEUVW010000374.1, on the reverse strand, counting down.
GGCATAGTTGCTGGTGCGCAACACTATTTGTGCCCCCTGGCAGTCGCGGATACTGATATTTGTCGCTGCAGTACGCTCTGCATACTGCCTGTCCTGCTCCGGATTGGCAAGCTCTACCTCTTTGATGGTGATCAGCCTGTTGACAAGCTCCCTGCGCGGCTCAGTGAGATCAGCCATATTCACCGGCAGCGGAGACATTGGAACAACAACATTTGTCGTTACAATATGACTGGCAAAGGCCCTGGGCTGTACAGCCGTCACCTGCATCAGTCCGGCATTATCTGCTACCGGCAATGCCCCCAGCTGAAGGGTGCCATGGTCGTTTCCCAGGTAAAGTCCTTTTAGCCGCAGGTATACCTTTTGTCCTACAGGAAACCGCGTATCCAGCTTGTCTTCATCCAGCAACAATGCAATACCGGCAGTGCTGTCTTCCAGGATCAATTGCCGGAAGATATTGCCTGATGCATCGTTTGCCCGTATGACCACGGCCGCTACCTGTTCACTGTCCAGCAGCAAGGGAGCACCTTCAGCAGGATATAAGGCATTAAGCTGTTGCAGCGTAAAGTTCACCGGTAAAGCGGGATCGGCCGCAGGAAGAGTATCGGGCCATTCATTTTTCTGCTTCAGGCAAGCTGCAAGTAAAAGCAGCACAAACAATAAAGATGTATTTCTTTTCATAGTGCTGATCGTTTTAAAAGCACCTGGGCAACCGCATGTGTACATCTGCTGTGTCCCGGAGTACCAATTGAGGAGTATTGTTGAACACGGTATAAACAGCAGTGAGTGTACCGCTGCCCGCGGGAGGCCTGAAGGACTGAAAGCTGCAGTAGCCGCTTGTCCTGACCTGTATCGCATTGCTGTCGCAATCCATGAGCCAGATTGAGGTAGCACCGGCTAATTCTGCAGGTTGCGCATACCGGGGCAGGCTTGTATCTGCAAATTGTACGCCACGGATGTGCACCAGCCTGTTGTACAATTCAGGTACAGCTTTCCTGATATCGGCCGGCAATACCGTGGTCAGCGGAACTTCATTTCCATGGCTTCCTTTGAGGAGGTATTGATCCCAAAGGTGATAGGGTATGGGTGTGATATTACCCTTATCATCAGGTGCAAACCCAAGCTGGGGCAGCTTATAGTAAAAGCGGGTATACAGGTCCTTACACCTGATACTGAGCCTTCTGCCCACCGGGAAATCATTATACAGATTATAGGCATCCAGTAATACCGGCATGGCAGCAGTGCCGTCATCGATGATCACCTGTTTGTATAAATTGCCTTGCCGGTCATCTGCAATCACCACACCTGAGATCAGGATGTCTCTGGAGATCTTTCCGCCGCTGCTGCCCATATCGGCCCGTAAGGCAGCAATCGTACTGTATTCCGGGATCGCGGGGTCTGTGTCCTGTATGCCCCCCGGTACTGTGAAGGACTCTTTTACGCAGGCATTGCATAACAAAAGAATGGCCAGGAAAAATATGCGGCATGAAGCAGTCATACTCAGAATTTGACACTCAGGTTAGCAAAAAATGTTCTTCCGAACGCATAGATGTATTTTGACGGAAATTTTTCCGGGTTGTTGTTGGTGAAGTCATACCGCAGCTGCTCATAACCTATTAGTTTTATCTGCCGCTTGTTCCATACATTGTTCAATCCGAAATTGAGATACAGAGTTGTACTATGCCTGATCCTTTTGTTGATCTTATTGAGGCGAAACGATTTTCCACCAGACAGATCAAGAGTGAAGGCAGCCGGTAGCTTCTCCTGGCCGAATATCTTTAAAAAGGCCGGATCGCTCTGCTCTATAAACTCCGCGGCCTCCACACTTCTCCTGGCGGGGTTGACTGCCACATAATTCCTGTCTATGTAATTGGCATTCAGGCGCAGGTACCAAAAGCGTTTGCTATTGTAGGTGATCCCTGTGGTGTAAACACTCTGCCGACCGGTACCGAGATAGTAATTTTTGATAAACACTTCTTTCGTTCCCGGGCGCGTAGCAGTATCGTTATCATTATAAACCCGTACAGATGGCCTGTTGGTATAAAATGCCTGCCCAAGTGCTGCTGCAATATTCCAGGAAATCATTCTGGTCACGTCATAATTTAGGGCCAGTTCTATTCCTGTATGCTGCGTATTGATCTTATCCATCACAAAGTTGACGAAGCTCTGGTATTGCGGTTCATCATTATAAAAACGTTTGATGATCGTGGTGTTTGTTATTCCTGTAGCATACAGGACCGCCTTAAAATTTGCTCTTGGGGCCCGCAGCAGGTACCCCGTCTCCATATGCCCTGTTCGTTGCAGCTGCGCTTGTGCGATCACCTGGTTTCGTAGCCTGGGTGCGATGAATACATGATCAAAAGCAGGTTCATCCATGCTCAGCGCTGCATTCAGTATCAGGTAATTTCTCCCGTTCAGCTTCCAGGTAAGACCGGCTTTAGCAGCATAAGTGGCAAAAGACTGAAGCGGGCTGGCTCCCGCCGAAGAGGAGGGATACAAGCCATTGCGGTAAAAACCTATTCTTTGATAGGTACTGTACCCGGCCCTGAGCGATGAGAACATCGTTATCTTTCTGAATTCCATTTCGCATTGCCCCCACAGTAAAGCCCTGGCGGCTATGGCGGCATAATGATACCGGTACCGCTCCCCGGCCTTAACTGCCCTGTCCGGATGATCAAGATCATGTTGATGCAAATCCGGCTGGCTGGGATACTGCTGTATAGCAAACATATTGTAGTTGAGGAAATAATCGCCACCTAACAGGTCGGTCAGGCGCCGGGCATACCGGGTATATTGGTAGCTTAGCTGTGCTCCTCCACTCAATGTCAATTGTTCCGAATACTTGCGTTGCAGCTGGCTACCCCAGGATATCCTGCGAGCCTGCTCTTCATCGGCCCCGATCACATACAAAGAGCGTCTGCCGCTGATGCTGTCGTTACCCCCATTCAAGCCTTGCAAAGTCTCGCGGTTGGCTGCGTTGACTGCGTAAAATCTGGACCAGTTCAGTTGCAGTTGTTCCGGATTGCCGGATAATTTTTCCTGTAGCTGCTGCGCTACAGATGGGTTGGAGGCATAATAACCGGGAAGGTTGCGGTAATAGTCAGCCCTGGGGTCGATCGCATTGTACCAGTCAAGAGAAAATACGCTGCCGGTACCGGTTTGAAAACCGAGTGATGTACTGAACACCAAATGCTCGGCAAGTTTGTACTCGTACTGCAGGATAACGAGTGGCTGTAATAAACGGGAAACACGGGCATTTCTTTTTTCGTTTCCCTGCCATCCCCAATTCGGATTGTAATAAGGATTGCCTGTCAATTGGTATACTTCTTCTGTGGCCGCACCTGAACGCCCGCGTACAGTATGTGCGGCAATGAGCGTAACCGTCAGGCGATTTCGTTCATTCAGCACTTTTCCCACAGAGGCAAAACCGGACCAGGCATCTAAAAAGGTTCCGGGTACATATCCTTCTTCCGCCCACCTGCGGGACAGCGATACGGTATGGGCCCAGCTGCTCTTCCGCTCGCCCGTACTGTGTGTCAGCATCAGCCTGTTGTTGTACGCCCTGTTGGACAATGCATAGGATACTTTGTTTTGTACAGGCTGATCAAATGCCCCTGCATCGAAATATACAGTGCCGTTCACCCCACCATAGGCCTGCTGATGCAAACCTGACCCATAGGTTATGGACTGGTTTTTAAATACATCATTCAGGCCGGACCACCTTGCCCAAAGCACGGTGCCCGAAGCCGGATCGTTCATCAAAAGGCCATTGAGATAGACTTGCTGGTTTTGCCTGTCGTATCCCCGCGGGCGGAAATTGTACTGGCCAAAACTAAAGGTAGCGGCATTCAGGAAAGGGTCTTTTGTGCCGGCAGCATTCAACAGCATACTGGGAGCATTGGACTGTATTCCATCATCTTCAGTGTATATTCTTTCCAATGCCAGGACTGGGATATCGGCAGTTGTACTATAAGCCGGGTTTAGCACAGGCGCATGTACTAAAATAGCTCCGAGGTCTACCGGTGCCTGTCCTATGGCAACAAAAAAACTATCGAGCACCTCTCCTTCCGTCAATACCTGTACGGTACACGCCCCCTGGGGGAGTCCTGAAATGGAAAAGTAGCCGTTTGAATCGGTGCTGAACAATTGCCTGATGCGGGGTAACAATAGCTGGACTTCCCGGAGAGCGGTGCCCGTTTGGAGGTCTACGATACGGCCACGCATACTTCCCGTGCCCGGTTGTGCGAAAAGCACATTTGTCGCAGCTATGAATAAAAGAAGTATAATTTTACCCATATAATTAAGCCTTTTAAAGATTTAATTACACATAAAACTACCTCTATGTTTTTTCAAGACCAAACATTACCGACCTTTTCTCCGTATATTATCTGATCATATTTTTTATTCAAGAAACAATAAATATCTGCTATTGAACCCCGTAGTTGATTCCTCAACTCCTACCGCCTTTCGGCAAAGAAATCCTTCATCAGTTGCGCACATTCCTGCTCCATGATGCCGTAGGAAACGGAAGCTTTGGGATGGAAAGGGTTTTGCGCCCCGGCAATGCGTTTGTACCCGTTTTTGGGGTCTGAGGCGCCAAATACGATGCGGCCCAGCTTGCTCCAGTACATGGCTCCCGCACACATCAGGCAGGGCTCCAGGGTCACGTACAGGGTGGCCTCTGCCAGGTACTTGGCGGCTATGGTATTGCAGGCGGCGGTGATGGCGATCATCTCGGCATGGGCCGTACTGTCTGCCAGGCGCTCGACCTGGTTGCTGCCCCGGCCGATGATCTTCTCGTTCCACACCACTACGGCACCTACGGGTACCTCACCTGCTGCGTAGGCCTGCTGTGCCAGGCGCAGGGCCTCTTTCATAAAGTGTCTGTCGTCCAGCATAAGCTATTCTTTGTTTTGGGTATCGATAAGGATGGTCACCGGGCCATCGTTGCACATGCTCACTTTCATATCGGCGCCAAACACCCCGGTGGCCAGGCGCACACCCAGGGAGGCCCGCAGCAGCACGCTAAAGTATTCGTATAAGGGGATAGCCTGCTCCGGCCTCGCCGCGCGGATAAAGGAGGGGCGGTTGCCCTTCCTGCAGGAAGCAATAAGGGTAAACTGGCTGATGAGCAGCAGGCTACCCTGTATATCTTCCAGTGCACGGTTCATCATACCCTGCTCATCAGCAAAGATGCGCAGGCCCAGTACTTTCTGCGCCAGCCATTGCGCATCTTCCTCCGTATCTTCTGTACTGATGCCCAGCAGCACCAGCAGGCCTGCTCCTATACGGGCATGTTCGCTACCGTTTATTGTTACCGCCGCTTCGCTGACGCGTTGAATCACCACCTTCATCTGATGTGCTGTTTTTTCTTCCGGCCGAAATTAGGCAATTATCCTATCTGCCTGCACCATGCTGCAATACATCGTACAACAGGAGGCCCGCAGAGGCAATGCAGATAATGCCTACTATGTTTTTCAGGTGCTTCTTTTGCACGCGCAGCACCTTGATGATACGGTTGCCGTAGCGGGTATAGCACAGCAGCACCAGCATAGATCCGAAGACGTTAGACAGGGAAAAGAACAGCAGGGAAAGACTGTCTGTACGCAGGTACTCTTTTTTGATCAGCAGGATGCCCCAGAAAAACCAGAACGGTATCTGCTGCGGATGCACAAAAACAGACCAGTAGCCCCGGCGGATGATATTGTCCTGCAGCTGCACATTGCTTTTTACCCGCTCAAAAAGGGTCCAGCAGCCGATGATGAGCAGGAAGGCAATGGAGCTATACTGCGCTGCCAGTATGATCTGCGGATACGCCATCAGGCACTGCAGGCAGTACAGGGAGAAAAAACAATACACGCACTCCAGGAGCAGGGCCAGGAAGATAAAGACCCACAGCTGTACCCTGCTGCCGCGGGCCTGCAGTTCAATGACGGCCAGGTTGATGTTGTTGATCATCACATAACCCAGGAAACCGATCAGGATGCCTATTGCAAGAATGGTCATAGAGACCAAAAATATTCTTTCCTCGTTACCGGAGTGTATGGATTATGTGAAATTCCTGTACAGACCTGTAAGGTTTTTTGAAAGCTTAATAGATCTTTAAAAAAAATAAGCCTCCGCGGGGGAGGCTTCAGGTTCATTTCTGTTCGTCTTGTGGCTGGTAAAGGCTTTTGAAGTAAGCTACCGTACGCTGCAGCCCGTCCGTAAAACGGTATTGCGGATCGTAGCCCAGCAGGTTTTTTGCCCTGGAGATATCAGCCAGCGAATTGCGGATATCCCCTTCGCGCTCCTGGCGGTAGGTAGCTTCATGCGCGATACCCAGCAGGCCGCGGATGGCCTGGTACAGGTAGTTCACCGAAAAATTTTCGCCTACGGCAATGTTGTACACTTTGCCGAATGCTTCGGGGTTTTCGCAGAGCATACCCCGCACATTGGCCTGCACGGCATTGTCCACATAGGTAAAGTCGCGCGTCTGCTCGCCGTCCCCGTTGATATAAACCGTTGTATTACTGAGGATGCCGCTGACAAACAAAGGCATTACCGCAGCATAAGGCCCGTTGGGGTCCTGGCGTTCGCCAAATACATTGAAATAGCGGAAGCCGATCAGTTTCATCCCATACAGTTTTGCGAATACATCGGCATACAGTTCGTTGGTCTTTTTGGTGACCGCGTAGGGCGACAGCGGATTGCCGACCCGCTCTTCCACCTTCGGCAGGTTTGGCTCATCGCCATATACCGCAGAAGAAGACGCATATACGAACACCTCTACACCTGTATCTTTGGCTGCTGTGAGCATGTTCAGGAAACCGCTAACATTTACCTGGTTGCTGGCCACCGGGTCTTTTACAGAGCGGGGTACAGACCCCAAAGCGGCCTGGTGGCTGACATAGTGTATGTCTTTGCAGGCGGCCATGCAGGTATCGAAATCACAGATATCGCCTTGTATAAATTCGTAGTTGTCGTACGCTGCAAACAGGTCTACATTGGCCTGCAGGCCGGTAGCCAGGTTATCCAGCACCCTTACTTTCTTTGCCCCGTTGCGGAGCAGGTAAGCAACCAGGTGAGAGCCGATAAAGCCCGCCCCGCCTGTGACGAGGAACGACTTGCTGCTTAAATCTTTTGTATGGAATACGGACATACGCTTAAAGGCTCCAATATTTTAATTGCCCGATCTTATTCCTGAATATCCCCTTGAGGTCGACGACCAGGCCACCATGTTTACAGATAGATTGGAAGTAGGCCTCGTCAAGCTTATTATAGGCATCATGATTTACCGCCACGATAACGGCATCATAGTCGGTAGCCAGGTTTTGCTCCAGCGAAAAGCCATATTCATGCTGCAGTTCTGCACTGTCTGCATGGCTGTCCGTTACATGTACCGTGACATTATACCCCTGCAGCTCTTTCACCACATCGGCTACTTTGGAATTGCGGATATCCGATACATTTTCTTTGAACGTACAGCCCATAATCAATACTTTGGACTGACCGACATTCATACCCGATTTGATGATCGACTGTACCGTCTTTTTGGCGACATGAGCCGCCATTTCATCGTTGATGGTCCGGCCGGAAAGGATCACCCTGGAGTTATAGCCCAGCTGTGCGGATTTGTAGGTCAGGTAGTAAGGATCTACACCGATACAGTGCCCGCCTACCAGGCCCGGGAAGAATTTCAGAAAGTTCCATTTCGTGCCGGCAGCTTCCAGTACTTCGAAAGTATTGATGTGCATCTTTTCAAAAATGATCGACAGTTCGTTCATCAGCGCAATATTCAGATCGCGCTGTGTATTCTCGATGATCTTCGCCGCCTCGGCTACTTTTACCGAAGAAGCGCGATGTACCCCTGCAGCCACCACCAGTTCGTATACTTTGGCGATCACATCCAGCGCTTCGGCATCCGAACCGGAAACCACTTTCACTACATTCTCAAGCATATGCACCTTATCGCCCGGGTTGATCCGCTCGGGAGAATAGCCGTATTTAAAGTCTGTACCGGCCTTCAGTCCTGATATCTTTTCGATCACCGGCAGGCAGTCTTCTTCAGTACAGCCCGGGTATACCGTCGATTCAAACACTACGTAATCGCCTTTTTTGATCACACGTCCCAGGGTCTCTGAGGCCTTCAGTACAGGAGTAAGATCGGGTACATTATGCACATCTACCGGTGTCGGTACGGCTACTATATAGAAAGAAGCCTGGGCGAGTACTGCAACATCGTTGGTGAACTCAATATCACAGCCCTCAAACGCCTCGGCCTCCAGCTCATTGCTGGGGTCTACTGCGTTGCGCATCATTTCAATACGGTGTTCATTGATATCGAAGCCTACCACTTTTACCTTCCGGGCAAAAGCCAGGGCTATGGGCAAACCAACATATCCCAGGCCGATTAATGCTACTTTGGACTCTTTATTGACTATTTTCTGGTACATTATTATTGAAATCTTTGAAATACATCTCCGGGCTTCGCCAGGACCGAAAAGCCTGCTGCCTGAAAGAATGCGCAAAAGTAAGTCTATATTTTACTAAATGCTAATCTTTCACGGTAAAATAAAAACGGTTACAGAAAAGTATCTGCAACCGTTTTAGTCTCTTTGTTCTTTTTCGTTTACCGTATCAGGGTCACATCTCCTTTGAAGGTCTCTGTGGTGCCATCGGGGTAACCTACGCGGATGATGTAGTTGTAAGCACCCATATCCTGCGCTTTGCCCTTGTACGTACCATCCCAGCCATCGCTGATGTTGTTGGTCGTAAACACTTCCTGGCCCCAGCGGTTGTACACCCGGAACTCCATCAGGCTCTGGAACGTTACTCCCATCAGGCGGAACTTGTCATTCTGACCGTCACCGTTCGGTGTAAACCCGCTCGGTACACTGATCGGGCTCTTATAGTCCACCCTGATCTTCACACTGTCATCGCCACGGCAACCATTCAGGCCGATACCCGATACATAGTAGGTCGTCGTCACCAGAGGCTGCGCCGTAGGGTTCACATTGTTCGGATTGCTCAGGCCCGCGATCGGTGTCCAGAAGTACTGTGTACCCCCGAAGGCATTGAGTACAATGCTGCTGCCATACTTGATCACCGTGTCACGGTTCACTATGTTCACCGCAGGTAATGGCTTGACCGTAACAGTGGTACGGAACGTATCGATACAACCGTTCTCATCGGTCACGGAAGCATAATAGGTCGTCGTCTGTTTCGGGTTGGCGATCGTACGTTCACAGCTGTCGCAGCTCAGGGTACGGACCGCATCATACGTAGCGTTCGGCGTGCTCTCGAACCACTGGGTCTTCACGCCGCTGTAGGAACGAAGCTGGATCGATTCGTTCAGGCACATCACCGTATCGCCCGTGATGCCGCGTCTGTTCCTCGGTACGACGATCGTAACGGAGTCTTTGACCACACAGCCGTTGCGGCCTACAGTGTTCACAAACACCTTCACCGTAGAGTCGATCTGCAGCACAGGTTTCTGCGCTACAGAGTCCTGGAAGTAGTTGCCGGGAGACCAGTGGTAGGTAAAGTCCGTATCCCCTGCAGAGCAGTAGCCCAGCTCGAACACAGGAAGCACTTCATACACCTCGGGGCCGATCTCTGTGCTCGGGTTGCTGCACACATCTCCGCTGGTCTGGTAAGACTGAACCATCAGGTTAAAGCCTTTCGTATTGTACGTCTTCAGCGTAGGACCCGTACCCGCAGTAGCCTGTGAGTAACAGATGTCGATCAGCAGGTTCTTGGTCGTATCCCAGTTGTACGGAGTCGTCAGAGTAAAAATCTCCTTGCCACCGCCAAAGACCCTGCTACCGGTGTAGACATTGACCGCACCGCTCTCAAAGCTCACCGGGGCGCTGCCTGAGAACTGCTTCGTATCCGTACACTTCATACCGATCTTCAGGTTCGTAAAGTCCATACCGCTCGCTGATACCGCTTCAAAGCTGATCTGGCGGATCGTACCCGAAGTGATCTTGCCATTGTGCATCGCTGACTTGGGGATGATGTATTGGGTATGGGCCGTGGTATAGGTACCGTTGAACGCATGCTTTTTAGGCTCATCGACCACCGCACTGGTGCCGGGGTTGCCGATCTTGTTCTCTACAAGTGTAACACAGTTCAGCGGGTTGCCCGTACCGCAGGGCAGGTTGCGCAGCGGGCGGGGGCCATTGCCATAGGCCTCAAGGTCATAAAAATATCCGGGACGACAGCTGATCACAGGGCTTACAGGAAGCGCGGTCACACTGTTGGTATGGTCAATACGGACCGCTACCACACCGCTTGTATAACAATTGGGGTTGGAGGAGGAGGTCACCGTTACCGTGTAGTTCAGGTCTTCTTTGATCCCTTCTGCATTCGTCACCGCAGAGTCCGGCTGGCTCAGGTAGCTCGCAGGGGTCCAGGAGTACTTGAAGATGCTGGCAGGGATACAAACATTAAACCGGGTATTCGGGCGTGTGGAGGACAGCAGTACTGTACCTGCGGTCAGGCCGCAGCCTTCTCCCATGGCAGGAGCAGGAAGACTGTAGTCGCGGATGTATTTGACGCTCGTAAAGCCGGTGTTGCTGGCAAACACCCCGTCAGGGCCACCGCCATACTCTCCATACACTTTACTCCAGCAGATCTCTACCATCAGGTTAGAGGCGCCGTCCCAGTAATAGGCATTGTCAAACTCAAAGGTATTCCAGCCTGTCTGTGTGGCCACAGAGCGGGGAGAGAACATCGTGGCTGATCCGGGATAGCTGGTCAGCGTGCTGCCGCTCATGGAGTTGTCAGGGGTACAGGCCAGCTTGATTGTAAATTTATAGAAGCTGTCGGTCGTGTTCTTCGCAGGGATGTTAAAGGACATCGAGTTGATGAAGCCGGCTTTGATGCCCAGGCCCAGCAGCTCATCGCGCTGGTACAACATCTGTATGCGCTCCCCTGCGGAGTTCGCGATATGGTAAAACGGTGTGGGTGCCACAGAGCCGATCGTACCCGTTCCCAGCAGCTTGTCTTCGGGGATACCTCCTGCACAGGCAGACTGGGCTATGCCGCAGGGCTGCTGGCTCACGTTGGCAAACAATTGGGTAAACCCGTCAGGACAAACCGTATCACGGGACGCAAACGGCGCGATCATCGGCTGGAAGCCGTCTACGATCAGCCGTGTCGTATCCATGATACCGCAGCCGTTCTGGTCCTGTACATACAGGATATAGTCTGTGGTCACATACGGGGTGGCCATCGGTGTCAGGATCGTGGAGTCATTCAGGGTCGCTGAAGGCGTCCAGTTCACGGAGTCAACAAGGCTTGCGTCGCTTACCGTACCGTTGAGCATGATCGCTTTGTTCGCACATACGGTCTGGTCTTTACCCGCAGAGATCTCGATGAGCGGGGAGGAGATCGCTACATTGACCGTATCGCGGCTCGTACAGCGGAAGGGGCCTGAGTACACGCTGCCTTCCACCACATAGGTCGTATAGACCGCAGGCCGTACTTTGGGGCGTGCCAGGGTATCGTCGTCCATAAAGGGAGGAGGCGTGGTGGGAGAACCTGCTATGCTGCTCCATTTGTAGCGCATGCCCGGCTCTATTACCGTCTGCATCTGCCAGGGGGCTCCACCGGGGATACAGTATTTACCGTCTTTACCGCCATTGACTGCAGGCAAAACAACGATCTTGAT
>JAEUVW010000360.1 GCA_016786525.1 Chitinophagaceae bacterium | reverse complement strand
CCTATTCGGATACCGGATCCCAAAGGGTGTACATGACTACGAAGTACACCGATCCGGCTTCAGGAAAGAGCTATTATTATGGTACCTTCTCGGGTACTTCAGCCGCATCGCCGATGGCTGCCGGTATCGTTGCTTTATTGCTGCAGCGCGATCCCAGCCTTACGCCGGAGCGCATTAAGTCCATATTGTTTGCCAGTGCCATCAAAGATTTTTACACCGGGTCTATTCCGGCGTCAGGAACCAATACCTGGGGACATGGAAAGATCAATGCTTACCAGGCCATACGCCAGTTGCTGACCGAACTCAGCGTCACTACCTATACGGGAAACAGGAAACTGGATTGTGTGTTGTTCCCTAACCCGGGAGCAGGGCTCTTTACCCTGGATTACCTGGCGGAGCACAATGACAAGCTCATGGTCTCTGTATCGGATATGTCGGGCAGAGTCCTCAGCAGCCAGGGGTGGACGGTCACAGGCGGCCAGAATATGCTGCCCCTTAACCTCAGCACTTATGCCAAAGGCATTTACTTTGTAAAAGTGGACGGCCAAGAAGGAAGCACAAGCATCAAAACAGTATTACAATAAGCATTTCAGGTCGGCCAGTGCTATGGCGCAGACGGCCTCAGCTACTACAGGTACCCTCAGGGCGACACAGAGATCGTGTCGCCCTTTTATTTGCAGGGGCGCTACAGACGCGCGCTCTTTATTCCAGGTCATCTGTTCTTTTGGCGTGCTGCTGGTCGGTTTGACGGCAATGTCGAACCAGAGCTCGTTGCCATTGCTGATGCCCCCGTTGATGCCTCCTGCATGGTTGGTAGCGGTTGTTCCTTCTTCGTCTATGAAGGAGTCATTGTGCTGGCTGCCGGTCATTTTTGCCGCAGCAAAACCTGCACCGAAGGCAATCCCTTTTACAGCAGGAATGGAAAAAACAAGGTGGCTGATCACAGACTCCGCCGAATCAAAAAACGGTTCGCCCAGGCCTGGCGGCAGCCCCTGTACCCGGCAGCGTACGATACCGCCTATACTGTCCTGTGCTGCTATGGCTGTTGCGATCGCCCGTTCGATATCCGTATCTCCGCCCGCCTCTGTCAGCCGGGCCTGTATTGTGACCGGGGCCATTATTTTTTTCGCGACCACTCCTGCCGCTACCAGGGCAAGGGTGAGCCGGCCCGAAGAGTGGCCTCCGCCCCGGTAATCGTTGTAGGAATTGAATTTTTTATCCAGTACGAAATCGGCATGGCCCGGCCTGGGGGTTTTGCGCAATGCTTCGTAATCTTTGGATTGTGTATTGTTGTTTTCGAAGATGATGGTCAGGGGGGCGCCTGTGGTGAAGCCGTTGAACAAGCCGCTGACGATGGCTGGTTTGTCTTCTTCCTTGCGTGGCGTAGTGCCTGCTGCGCCCGCCTTCCTGCGTTGCAGGTCAGCATCAAAATCTGCCGGATCAAGTGCCATGCCCGGAGGGCAGCCATCGATAATGATACCCAGGTTTTCCCCGTGGGATTCTCCAAAAATATGGACGCGGAATTTTCTGCCGAAACTATTCATAAAATACAGCTTCAAATGTACTGATTAGTTGGGAAGCACGCTTTACCGCCGGGTTTGATAAATGGGCTGGCGGCAGGAGCAGGATTTAGGCAAGTATTGCTAACTTGCAGCTTTAAGATTCACATCCGTATGTCCGAAAAAATAGTAATCGATAATGCACCCAAACCGGTAGGCTTATATCCACACGCACGCAAAGCAGGCGGACTGCTCTTCCTGTCCGGAATCGGCCCGCGCAAAGCCGGCACGGACGAGATCCCCGGCCTTAGCCTGGATAAATATGGCAATTACGTACACTTTGATTTTGAAGCCCAGTGCAGGAGCGTATTTGATAATGTTAAGCTGGTATTGGAAGAATGCGGCAGCAGCTGGGATAAGCTGGTCGATGTTACCGTATTCCTGGTCGATATGAAGCGGGACTTCCAGACCTACAACAGGGTCTATGCCGAATATTTTAAAGACAATCAGCCTTGCCGCACTACCTGCGCGATCAATGCCCTGCCTACGCCCATTGCGATAGAGCTGAAATGCATCGCCGTAGCGGAGTAATTAACGGTTGATATCGACACGGACTTCGCGTTCCAGGTCTTTGCCTTTGGCATCGGTAGCATTGACTCTCCAGACCACGCTTTGCAGGGCAATGTCCAGCGGAGCCTGGTCTGCAGACCGTACATTTTTTACGGAACGCAGCAATTGCTCTTCTTCTTTCCTGCTCATCCTGTTGCTGCGTGCCAGTTTTTGTACGGCATTTCTTAATGCAGCCGGGGAAAACCTGCTTTCGTAGCGCAGCTGTTTATCGGCCAGTCCTGCGGTGACAAACTGGTTGTTCGAGCGCTTTAAGGTCTGCCATGTAGCCGTATACACAGGAAAACCAGGCAGTTTCACCGATTTCCCGGAGGGGAGTTGCAGGGTAACAATGGTCTGGTAGCGCTGCGTTACTTTGTTGGCTGTTGCCCCGCTTACATTGATCGGTTTATTGTTGAGTTCCCCCTTGTTCCAGGTAAAGGATGCGCCGGTGGCGCGGTCCCAATTCACATTCCGGGCGGGCTTTGCGTCTATGCCCGCAATAAATACGTCCAGTGCTTTGAAGGGCGCCTGCAGGCCATTGCCTGTTTTGACCCTTTCTGCCACTACCGGCTGCTGTTCCGGTACTTTGGCCGTTTTGGGTGTATCTACCTGTGCCTGTGCTGCTGCCTTTACCGTGTCGGCAGCAGGCGCTGCTGTTTGTGGCACGAAATCGGGGACATGATTGCTCAGGTATTGGGAATCCTGTTCTGTTACGATCAGGGAAGAGTCTCCAAATACAATGGGGCCCCGGTTCTTAGGTGCAGATGCTGTATTGCAGGCAGTGATGAAACTAAA
>JAEUVW010000339.1 GCA_016786525.1 Chitinophagaceae bacterium | reverse complement strand
ATCGGGTCTGACACCGGAGCGGGTAGCGGCACAGCAACAGGAGATCGATATGCTGAACGAAAAGCTGAAGCCGTTTAGAATATTCAAAAGCATCGAAGCCGATATCCTCAACGATGGCAGCCTGGACTACGATAACAGTGTGCTCTCCACCTTTGACCTGGTCATCGCTTCCGTGCACAGCAACCTGCAGATGAGCCGCGATAAAGCCATGCAGCGCTTACTGACCGCGATACAGAATCCGTATACGACCATCCTGGGGCACCTTACCGGCCGCCTGCTGTTGTCCCGTGAAGGGTATCCCATCGATCATAAAATGATCATTGATGCCTGTGCCGATTATGATGTGGTGATCGAGATCAATGCGCACCCCCGCCGCCTGGACCTGGACTGGCGCTGGGTCGCTTACGCCATGGAAAAAGGGGTGTTGCTGTCGGTAAATCCTGACGCGCATTCCCTGCAGGGATATGAGGATGTGTACTATGGTTGTAAAATTGCACAGAAAGGGGGCCTCACCGCAGAGCGCAACCTGAGCAGCTTTTCGCTGGCCGAAATGGAAAAATTTATTGCATCAAAAAAGAGAAAGCGTAATTTGCAGCCCTTATGAGCAAAGAGATTGTGGTAAGCGGGATCCGCTCTACCGGGTACTTACATTTAGGAAATTATTTCGGTGCGATGCGCAATTATGTCAAAATGCAGGACGACTATAATTGCTATTTTTTCGTGGCCGATTACCATTCACTGACCACGCATCCCGATCCAAAAGATTTGCGTGCGAATGTGTACCGTGTTGTAGCGGAGAATGTGGCCTGCGGGCTGGACCCGGAAAAAGTGGCCCTGTATGCACAAAGCGATCTGCCTGAAATTCCGGAGCTCTACCTGATGCTGAACATGCTGGCCTACAAAGGCGAGCTGGAAAAAGTGCCAACGTTTAAAGACAAGGTGCGGCAGAATCCTGATAATGTGAATGCCGGCTTGCTCACATATCCCGTGCTGATGACGGCTGATATCCTGATCCACCGGGCACTGCATGTGCCGGTAGGAAAAGACCAGGAGCAGCATGTGGAGATGGCCCGCAATTTTGCCCAGCGCTTCAACCACCGTTATGGTGAACTGTTCCCCGAGCCTTATCCTTTTAACTACGGCAGTACCCTGGTGAAAGTACCCAGCCTGGACGGTAACGGCAAAATGAGCAAAAGCGAAAACCTGAATGCCACGTTGTTCCTGGCTGATGACGACGATACGATCCGCAAAAAGGTGATGAAGACCAAAACAGATTCGGGACCAACTGAACCCAATTCGGAAATGCCGGACCTGATACAGAATGTGTTTCAATTGCTGCGCCTGGTATCCACCGAAGAAACAGTCGCGACGTATACCAAAGCGTATGCCGATTGCAGCATCCGTTACGGTGACCTGAAAAAACAATTGGCTGAAGATATGGTGGCCTTTATTGCGCCGATCCGCGAGCGGGCTAAGGCCTTGCAGGATGACCCGGCGCAGATTCAGAAAATCTTAAAGGACGGTGCAGAAAAAGCCCGCATCAGCGCCCGGCAGACAATCGATGCTGCCCGGAAAGCAATAGGGATTCATTATTACTAGACCATTTTAACCTGTAAGGTTTCAAAAATCTTATAAATTTTAGGTAAATTTTCCGTCATAACGGAAAAAATAACGGTAAATTTTCTGTTTCACTGGAAAATTACCTTATTTTAGTGTGATGATACAACGAATTGTAGCAGCGCAACTGAAACG
>JAEUVW010000325.1 GCA_016786525.1 Chitinophagaceae bacterium | reverse complement strand
GACCTTTTCGCTGAAGCGGGTGTACTATTCCGGCTATATACCGATCAGCAACGACGAGCGGATGCCAGTGCTGGGCAGCCAGCCCCCCTTGCTGCGCGAGAACCGGCTGTACCAGACAGACTGGCTGATGCGTTTCTATGGCTTTACCGTTGAAGAAATACTCAATGACGAATACCCGGACCTGGATGCGGAGCTCGACCCCAAACTGGCCTGGGCCCTGCGCAACCCGGCAGCATTTCCGGTCGATGTGCATACGGCGGAGTACCGTATGATCTTACGCATACCGGGCGTCGGGGTATCTTCTGCACAAAAAATAGTGCAGGCCAGGAAATTCGGGAAGCTCCACAGGCACCAGCTGGCCAAAATGGGTATTGCAATGAACCGTGCGCAGCATTTCCTGCGCTGTGCAGACAGCCCTTTCCGCCTGAATGAATCTGATCCTGCAGCCATCCGGCAGGCCATACTGGCAGACAGTAACAGCAAGTTCAGGGACCCCGCAGCAAAGCAGTTAAGCCTTTTCTGAGATGCAGACTTATGTTTTTGACGGTACATTCGATGGCTTGCTGACGGCTGTGTTTGCGTATTTTGAACGCAAACCGGGACCGCTAAGGCTGATCAGCACAGCGACCTATCAACCCTGCCTGCTGGGCACCGAATGGCTGGTGCAGACAGAAACTGCAAAAGCTGCCCGGGTATGGGCGGGCCTGCAAAAACGCCTCACGGCAGACTGGCCGCTGAAATATTATGCTGCCTTCCTGTCCGAAAGCGAGGATGCTTTCGATCACCTGTTTCAACTGGCCATTTACCTGTTTCAACAGGAGACCGGGGCCTGCATGAACTTCGGGAATCCTCATGTGCTCTTCATCGACCAGGTGTATCATAAAGTGCATCGCGAAAAACACCGGATGGAAGCCTTTATCCGGTTCCGGCATACCAAGGACGGTATTTATTATGCGCTGGTCCGGCCGGACTTTAATGTATTGCCGCTCATCGCGCAACATTTCAAAGACCGCTATGCCGTTCAGCAATGGCTTATTTACGACGAAAAGCGCCGCTATGGCCTGTTCTATGACCTGGATACGGTAGCCGAGATCAGTCTTGAATTTGAGCCGGATGCGGCGGGGAATGCCAGTACGGCAGCTGTGTGGGATGCTGATGAAGCCCTGTACAGTACCTTGTGGAAGGATTATTTTAAGAATGCCAACATCCCCGCGCGCAACAATCCGAAACTGCATCTGCGCCATGTACCCAGGCGGTATTGGCGCTATCTTACAGAAAAGAACAGCTTCTGATCAAACAAATTTTGACAGCAGGAAAAATTACCGGAACTTGTTGTTGATCACGTAAAAAACGAGGATAATTATGAAAAAAGTAACCGGCCTTGGGGGCATTTTTTTTAAATGCGAAGACCCTAAAGCGATGAATGAATGGTACGCCAAAAACCTTGGCCTGCCAACGTCGCCCTATGGTACTACATTTGATTGGTTGCATACCGGCGATCCTGCCAAAAAAGGGACCACGGTCTGGAGTACTTTCCCGCAAACGACACCGTATTTTAACCCTTCTGTGAAGCCGTTTATGATCAATTATAGGGTGGAAGACCTGGTCGCATTGGTCGCCGAATTAAAGAAGGATAAGGTGACCATCGTGGATGAGATTGCCGAATATGATTATGGGAAATTTGTGCATGTACTGGACCCTGAAGGCAATATCATTGAGCTTTGGGAACCTGTAGATGCCCCGGAACAGTCAGCAGGAGCGTAATACGGCTTATCTTATTGTTTTTCTAAAGTGCCTGTCGTGCTTGTGTTTTGTGCGTACTATTGGTACAACCAAAAAACAGGTACAATGAATATAACATTAGCACAGGCAGAGCAAATGATAGAAGCTGCCCGGGAGAAAGCTGCCGGACTCGGCACCAAAATGAACATTGCTGTAGTAGACAGCGGAGCAAACCTTGTTGCCTTTGCCCGTATGGACAATGCCTGGTTGGGTTCTGTGGACATCGCGCAGCGCAAAGCGAAAACGGCCCGCTTCTTTGATATGCCCAGCGGCGAGATCGGGAAATTGTCCCAACCCGGTAAGTCCCTGTTCCAGATCGAACAGTCCAACGGCGGGCTGATCACCTTCCCCGGCGGTATCCCGGTCAAAAACAAGAAAGGAGAGGTGATTGGTGCCATAGGCGTATCCGGCGACACGGTAGACAATGACCATGCGGTAGCGCAGGCAGGCGTGGACGCACTGCAATAACATGATCCTGAAATAGTAATCAACCGGCTGCTGTAGCCGGTTTTTTTTGTAAAAAATGGCTTTGTATTCAATAACTTTATAATTATTTAATACATAAAATAATTCTTATGGCATTGAATAGTTATCTGAAAATCAAAGGACAAAAACAGGGAGATTTCAAAGGCAGTGTGATCCAGAAAGGCCGGGAAGGCTGGATCGAAGTCAATGCATTTGATCATGAAATCCTTTCACCCAGGGATGCGGCTACAGGGCAGGCTACGGGCAGGCGGCAGCACAAGCCCCTGGTCATTACGAAGGAGCTGGACCAGAGTTCGACGATGTTGCTGACAGCCCTGATCAGCAATGAGACACTCAGCAGTGTGGAGCTGAAATGCTTTGCCCCGAACAAACTGGGCGCAGCAGGTGGCCAGGGTGTAGAAACCCTGCAGTACACCATCGCGCTGAGCAATGCACATATCGTGTCTGTACGGACACAGATGCTGAACAATAAAAATCCCGACCTGGTCCGCTATGAGCAGTTCGAGGAAGTAGCCTTTACCTACGAAAAGATCAGCTGGACCTGGCACCTGGGCAATAAAACGGCTGCAGACAGCTGGGCTGCTGCGGTATAGTAAAATATTCCCAGCTTTTCCAGCAGGCAGGTCTGTGCTTTTGGAGCATAAACCCAACCCTGTGCTGCCGCTGGGGCGGGACAGGCTCCCGGGAGGGAAATGCTGCCGATGTGAAACAGGCAAATGACTACTTTATCCCATTCCCCTTCAGGTACTTTCCCTTGAAGGCGAAGGGTGGGGAAATTTCATTCCCCTCCGGGGAGGGGCGGGAAAAAACAATGTCGCCAGTACAGGCAAACACAGGGGTGGGTTGGGCAAATCCTATTAAATCTGTAAGGTGCAAAAGCTTTATAGGTTTGAAAAAAACATTCCCCTTTGGGTACTTTCCCTAAAAGGGGGGGAAGAGTCGATGGGCATGCTTCGGGGGCTGCAGGATTGCTGATAAAACGTGATCATCTGGCCGGAGCCTCTGCACCCCTTAAAGGGGTGCAGTCTGCAGGATTGAAGGCCATCCCGGTATAAAGCAAACAGCCGCAGCCTGACCAGGCTGCGGCTGTTTCAAAAAATAAGACGAACACTAAGCGCTCAGCATTTTTTCAATAGCGGTATCGTAGGCGTTTTTCCATTCGGAGATGTACCCCCAATCTTCGCTGCCTACCTGCATCTTACCGTCGGCCAGTACCGTACCCAGCTTGCTGCAGGCAATACCCTGTACTTCGGCTTCAAATATTTTCTGCACCTCAGGGCTAACACTCACCACTACGCGGCTCTGTGCTTCGCCAAACAGGTAGGCATCTTTACGGATGCCTTCCTCTGTGCAGATCGAGAAGCCCAGGTTGTTGCGCATAGCGCTTTCCAGCACGGTTGTAAACAGGCCGCCTTCAGAAACATCGTGTGCGGAAGAGATGATCTTTTCGCTGATGAGGCGGGCAATGGTCTTCTGCACCTGCGCTTCTTCTTCGAGGTCGAAGTGCGGGGCCGGGCTGTGGCTGACACCGCAGATGCTGTGCAGGTAGTCGGAACAGTTGATATCATTGCGGTGTGTGCCGACCATATAGATCACATCACCCGGATTTTTAAAGTTCATGGTCATCTTCTGCTCCAGGGCATCCAGTACGCCGACCATACCGATGGTAGGGGTAGGGTATACCGGGCCGTCTTCACTCTGGTTGTAAAAGCTGACGTTTCCGCCCGTTACCGGGGTATTGAATTTAACGCAGGCCTCGCCCATGCCTTTGATGGCGTTGACGAACTGGTAATATACTTCGGGGTTGTACGGGTTGCCGAAATTCAGGCAGTTGGTGACGCCAACAGGCTCGCCGCCGCTGCAGACAATATTGCGGGCAGCCTCACTCACGGCAATCATTGCGCCTTTGTAAGGGTCGGCAAACACATAACGGCTGTTGCAGTCTGTGGTCACCGCCAGGGCTTTTGCCGAACCGTGCACGCGTACTACGGGTGCATCGCTGGGTGCATTGGTGTGGGTGTTGCCGGTGCCGACCATGCTGTCGTACTGGTCGTATACCCAGCGTTTGGATGCGATAGAAGGCAGCTGGATCAGTTCATAAGCCACTGCTTTCAGGTCAGCCGGTATGCTGATGTCATCGGCGTTGAACGCATTGATCTGCGCCATATAAGCCGGTTCGGAATATTCCCTGGTATACACGGGAGCACCACCGCCCAGTACCATGCTTTCCGCAGGCACATCGGCTACCAGTTCCCCGTTCATATAATATTTCAGGTTTTTGTCTGTAGTCACCTCCCCGATGTTCACACAGTGGATATCCCATTTGTCGAATATCTTTTGCACATCGGCTTCCCGTCCTTTTTCCACTACGACAAGCATCCGTTCCTGGCTTTCGCTGAGCAGCATTTCCCAGGGTTTCATGTTGGCCTGGCGTGTAGGCACACGGTCCAGGTGAATGATCATACCATGTTCTCCTTTGGCACTCATCTCGCTGGTCGAGCAGGTAATACCTGCCGCGCCCATATCCTGCATGCCGATCACCGCCTTAGTGTCGATCAGTTCCAGGCAGGCTTCCAGCAGTTTTTTCTCTTCAAAAGGGTCGCCTACCTGAACGGCAGGCAGGTCGGCTGCACTGTTTTCGCTGATATCGGCAGAGGCAAATGAGGCGCCACCGATACCGTCCTTGCCGGTAGCGGCGCCTACGATGAATACCGGGTTGCCGGCACCATATGAAGTGGCAGAAGCCGTTTGGCCCGCTTTCACCACACCTACGCTCATGGCGTTGACCAGGGGATTGGTCTGGTAGCAGTTTTCAAAATAAATTTCACCGCCCACTGTCGGCACTCCGAAGCAGTTGCCGTAGTGCCCGATACCTTTTACCACGCCTTTCAGCAGCCATTTTGTTTTCGGGTTGTCCAGCTTGCCGAAGCGCAGAGAGTTCAGAGAGGCAATAGGCCGGGCGCCCATCGTAAAGATATCGCGGTGGATACCCCCTACGCCGGTGGCAGCACCCTGGAAGGGCTCAATGGCGGAAGGGTGGTTGTGCGATTCGATTTTAAACACACAGCCCAATCCGTCGCCGATATCCACCAGGCCCGCGTTTTCTTCTCCCGCTTTTACCAGCAGCCTTGCGCCTTCGCGGGGCAGGGTTTTCAGCCATTTGATGGAGTTTTTATAGCTGCAGTGCTCACTCCACATTACAGAGTACATCGCAGTTTCAGTGAAATTCGGGGTGCGCCCCAAAACAGTTTTGATGGCTTCAAATTCTTCTTCGCGAAGGCCGAGTTTGACGGCCTGGTCGAGTGTAGCTTCCATAGACAGATTGTGTGTGCTGAAATGAGCCGCAAAAGTAGGGCTTTTATCCCTGATTTTCGATTCCGCAGTGTTGAATTATAAGCTCTGTTCTTACTTTGCCCCGGCAGGCGGGTAAACAGGGAGCAGGATGGGGCATACCAGGGGAAAGCAGGCCCGGTCAGGCCGTAAAGGGGGAACCTTGCTTTTCAAGCAATACCATATCGATCATAGAGGCAATTTTCCGCTCTCTTTCAGGGGTTTTCGTACGCACCCATTGCAGGACTTCCTCATTGGCATCCCGGAACATCAGAAGCACATCATGTTCCGGAGTATTGTGCAACATCTTGAAAATGCCGTCTATGCCATAAGGCACAAACATTCTTATTTCATCTAACAACATCGGCAGCATCACAGGAAAATTTGGTTCAATCGTGGTACAATATTAAAAATTTAAATGGAAAAATAGTGTTTAAAATCCGACAATAATTAATGCTGTATTTAAGTAACTGACACTCAATTTAAAAACAAGCGTAAGCATGCCGGTGCAGGGCCGACCTGCGAATTTTGTAAGCCATAGAATGAAAGCTGTAAGGATAGATGCCTGTAAACAGGCCACATTTGTAGTGTATTAAAACTCATATTATGGAAAGCGCTAAAAATCCGACGACAGAAATGAAGAAGCGATCCTGGCTGGGACGCGATGTCTATTTGAACGTAGGCCCCAAAGAGGCCCTGCTGCGCGTGATCATCGGGTTGCTGCTGGGGGGCATGGTCTTCTGGGTCAGCAGCCTCGGTCTGATTATCCTGATTACGGTGGTTTCTTTCTACCTGTTCATTACCAGTGCCATGCTGTTTTGCTATGTTAAGTATTTCTGGAGGCACAATATAATGCATGTGAAAGACCCCTTGGTGGAGGACCCGGAAATACCGGTGAAAAAACTATAGGAACCATGTTCCCGTCTTCCGGTATCGTGCTTCCGCACGATCTGATTACATTTGCGGCACCAACTCGATATTGATATGAAAAAAATGTTTTTTTCGGCTCTGCTGATGCTGGCTTCATTTTCACTCTATGCGGCAGATGTTACCGGTACCTGGTATGGGGTGCTGAAGGTGCAGGGCATACAGCTGAGGATTGTCTTCCACATCAGCAGGAACGGAGCGGTATATACGACTACAATGGATAGCCCGGACCAGGGCGCTAAAGGGATACCGGTCACCACAACGGTTTTTACGGACCCGGTACTGAAACTGGAAGTCCCGTCCGCCCGCATTGAATATGAGGGAACACTGGGCAATGATGCCATTACGGGTACTTTTAAACAGGGCGGGCTTTCCGTGCCGATGAACCTGGGCCGCAATGCTTCGGAAGAACCGAAGAAGCTGGTACGCCCGCAAGACCCGGTGAAGCCTTATGCTTACCTGTCTGAAGAGGTGAGCTTCAAAAATGAAGAAGCTGGTATCACGCTGGCCGGTACCCTCACTTTACCGGAAAAAAGCGGGCCTTTTCCTGCTGCGGTGCTGATCAGCGGCAGCGGGCCCCAAAACCGCGATGGAGAAGTATTGGGCCACAGGCCCTTCCTGGTGCTGGCGGACCACCTGACCAAGAATGGCATTGCCGTATTGCGCTTTGACGACCGCGGCACGGCGGCATCCGGAGGAAACTTCGCCACTGCCACCAGCCAGGATTTTGCTACCGACGTTACGGCAGCGGTCAACTACCTCAAAACAAGAAAGGAAATCGATAAAAAGAAGATCGGGCTGATCGGGCACAGTGAAGGCGGAATGATCGCTCCTATGGTCGCTGTAAGGTCAAAAGACATTCACTTTATTGTGCTGGCTGCAGGTCCGGGCTTGCGTGGAGATAAGATGCTGTTGCTGCAGCAGCAGCTGATCGGCAAATCGGCGGGAGCCTCTGCGGCAGACTTGGCGCGCACCGAGGCCGACAATGCAAAGATTTTTGATATGGTGCAGCGCACGATGGATGAAGAAAAACTGAAAAAAAACATTGCAGACTATATCCGGAATACCGAAGACCCGTATAAGGATAAGCCTGCAGAGATGAGCGAAGAAGAATATGTGTCGGTAACGGTAAACAGGATCGTGAACCCCTGGATGCTGTACATGCTGCGCTACGACCCGGCTTCCGTGCTGGAAAAAGTAAAATGCCCCGTATTGGCCATCAATGGCTCTAACGACCTGCAGGTGGCCCCGAAAGAAAACCTGGACGCGATCCGCGCTGCACTGGCCAAAGGCGGCAACAAGAAAGTATTTATAGAGGAATTGCCGGGCCTGAACCACCTGCTGCAGGAAAGCCCTACGGGTTCTCCCAGCGAATACAAAGTCATTGAACAGACAATGTCCCCTGTTGCACTCAATGCGATGGTAAACTGGATACAGGAACAAGTCAAAAAATAAAAAGACAAACGCAATCCTGTATGAAATCTATTGTTACGGCACTGCTGCTGCTTGTTGCCCACCTGCCCGCCGTTGCGCAGGGCGGAAAGAATGCTCAGCCTTTTGTGCTGGGGCGCATCGAAAAACTGTATTCCCGGCAACTGTCGGAAGACCGCACGCTGAATATCTACCTGCCGCCCGGGTATAAAGAAGGTGATACAACGCACTACCCGGTGATTTACCTGCTGGATGGCGGGGCCGACGAGGATTTTATTCATATTGCCGGCCTGGTCCAGTTTTATACTTTCCCCTGGGTGGGCAGGCTCCCCGAATGTATTGTCGTCGGTATTGCCAACGAAGACCGCAAACGGGACTTTACATTCCCTGCAAACAGTGCGGAATACAGGAAAATACTTCCTTCGGGCGGAGGTTCTGCAGCCTTTATTGCTTTCCTGGAACAGGAACTGCAACCCTTTATCCGGCAACGCTATCGCGGGCGGAAGCAGGGCATGCTGATCGGGCAATCGCTGGGAGGCCTGCTGGCCACGGAAATATTGCTGAAACATAGCAGCATGTTTGATCGATACGTGATCATCAGTCCTTCGCTATGGTGGAACAATGGCTCTTTGCTGCAGGAAAAAATGGTGAAAAAGGCAGGAAAGCAGGCCGTTTATATCGCGGTCGGAAAAGAGGGCCTGACACCCGGCGCCGCTCCGCATGTGATGGAGGTGGATGCAAACCTGCTGGCAGACCAGCTGAAAAACTCAGGACAAAAGAACCTGGAAGTGCATTTCGACTACCTGCCTGCAGAAGATCATGGTACCATCATGCACCAGGCTGTATCCAACGCTTTCAAGACCCTGTACCCCATTTCTGACCAATAGCGCTAAGCCGGCAGAGGAACTCTTTAACGCCGTATTTGTACTTTTCAGTAATTTCTATTATTATTGTGAGCAATGTGAGCCTCTTGAAGGGCTTGATCTGATCAAACAAACAAACAACCTATAATGAAAAAACAGTTTACTCTTTTTGCGGCAATGGTTTTGATGGCCGGAACCTTTACTGCCTGTAAAGATGAAGTTGTCGCAAAGAAATATGCCCGCCTGGATGTCATCAATGCCAGCCCGGACGCTCCGGGGCTTAATGTCATCGTAGACAGCTCGGTACTGAGTCCTTACGTACTTACGTTCGGGACAAATATGGGTTACATGCAGGTAGAAGCAGCGAAGAAAAATGTCCTGTTCAAGACTTTCCTGTCGGATACCACCACAGACAGCGCAGTGTTGCGTACCGAAGTCACCTTTAAGGAAGGAGAGCATTATTCTGTTTTCCTTGTCGATTCGTTTTCAAAGCTCACGGCCCTGCTCACGCCCGATCAATGGCCGGCGACACAGAACGGTAAGGCCATGGTTCGTTTCCTGCAATTGTCGCCGAACGCACCCGTACTGGATGTCGTGAAAATGGTGGATACCACACCAACTGTTATCTTCGGTAATATGGGCTTTAAGGATGTGACGGCCTTTACACCCATCAACGCCGGTGTGTACGACTGGTCGCTGACCTTTACCGGGAAAGATACCGTGATCGGTAAACTCCCAACGATGATCTTCAATACCGGCAAATCGTATACGATCTATACCCGTGGCTTCGATAGTACTATGGGTAAAAAAGCGCTCACAGCAACGGTGATTGTCAACCAAAACTAAAAATCATTTTTTTTGAAAAACAGGCACCGGGTGATGAACCCGGTGTTTTTTTTATAAAACAAGCGCATTTTAAAGGCCGCCCGGGATAATAAAGCGGAGAGCATTTATCTTTGCGCGGCAAATACGATTATGGCAAACGAAAATAAACTACAGGATATTATAGGCCATTGTAAGGAATATGGCTTTGTATTTCCCTCTTCAGAGATATATGACGGACTGGGCGCAGTATATGATTACGGTCAGTACGGGGTAGAGCTGAAACGCAACATCCGCGACTACTGGTGGCGCAGCATGACGCAGGTACACGATAATATTGTAGGCCTGGATGCCGCCATCTTTATGCATCCTACGGTGTGGAAAGCCAGCGGGCATGTCGATAATTTTTCCGACCCGATGATCGACAACAAGGACAGCAAAAAGCGCTACCGTGTGGACCACCTGATCGAAGGCTTTGCCGAAACGCTGGACGAAACGCAGGCTGCCGCCTTGCTGAAAGAAATGGAAGCCCTGCTGGCTGCGGATGATTTTGCAGGCCTGAAGGCGCTGATAGAAGGACATAAAATCAAATGTGCTGTAAGCGGTACGGTCAACTGGACGGATGTACGCCAGTTCAACCTGATGTTTGCGACCGAATTCGGAGCCGTGGCTTCAGACAATCCCGAAGACAATAAAGTGTACCTGCGCCCGGAGACGGCACAGGGTATCTTTGTCAATTTCCTGAACGTGCAGAAAAGCGGGAGGATGAAAATTA
>JAEUVW010000321.1 GCA_016786525.1 Chitinophagaceae bacterium | reverse complement strand
AAACGATCAAAGAACAAAGCCACAGCAGGCCGGTCGTCATTTTCAAACACAGTACGCGCTGCAGTATCAGTATGATGGCCAAGGGCCGGCTGGAAAGGGCCGAAGCACCGGAAAGCGTTGATTTCTATTACCTTGACCTGCTGTCTTACCGCCCGGTATCGGCAAAAGTGGCGGAAGTTTTTTCCGTGCACCATGAGTCGCCTCAGGTACTGCTGATCAAAAACGGCGAATGTACCTACGAGGAGACGCATAATGGAATCTCCATGGAGGACCTGGCAGGAAACATATAGGGTATATCAGGAATTTGAGGGATTTGCCTCCTATTCCGGGGATATTTCTTTGGAAAAGAAGGACATGGAGCGGAATTTTTATCCGTCTTTTGAAAAAAAATTATTTTTTCATTAAAATGTCTTACCTTTGCATCCCTTAAATATGGCTAAACAGTCCTTAATCAAACAAGACGGCACTATTATCGAAGCAATGTCGAACGCTATGTTCCGCGTGCGCCTTGAGAATGGTCATGAAATACTGGCAACAATATCCGGAAAAATGCGCATGCACTACATCCGTATTTTACCTGGCGATAAAGTTGGTGTGGAAATGAGCCCGTACGATTTGAGCAGGGGCAGGATCATATACCGGTACAAGTAAACAACTTCTTTTAACAGCATAACAATGAAAGTAAGAGCAGCAATCAAAAAGCGCAGTGCAGACTGCAAGATCGTACGTCGCAAAGGCAGACTGTACATCATCAACAAGAAGAACCCTCGCTTCAAACAACGCCAGGGATAGTACATAGTCAACATTTTAAATTAACAATTCATAAGAATGGCTCGTATAGCTGGTATAGATTTACCTAAAAACAAGCGTGGTGAGATAGCGCTTACTTACATCTATGGTATTGGCAGCACAACTGCCCGTTACATCCTCGACAAAGCTGGTATCAGCGTAGATAAAAAAGCGATGGAATGGAACGACGAAGAGCAAACTGCTATTCGTAACATCATCAACAGTGAGTTCAAAGTAGAAGGCCAACTGCGTTCTGAAGTTCAGACGAACATCAAACGCCTGATGGACATCGCTTGCTATCGCGGATTGCGTCACCGTAAAGGGCTTCCCCTTCGTGGTCAGCGTACCCGTACCAACAGCCGTACCCGTAAAGGTAAGCGCAAAACTGTTGCAGGTAAAAAGAAAGCACCGAAAAAATAGTAGCGATACTATTTGTTTCATCGCCGGATCTGCCCATGGGTGCTGCAGGGAGGGATGGGACAATGCTGGCCCGTTCAGCATAAATTTATTAACGATTACCTCATTTAAACACAAATGGCAAAAGCACAATCTTCTGCAAAAGTCGCTGCTAAAAAGCGCATCGTGAAAGTGGACCCGCACGGGGATGCACACATCAGTGCTACTTTCAACAACATTATCGTGAGCCTTACCAACAAAGCAGGACAGGTAATTTCCTGGTCTTCTGCCGGTAAAATGGGCTTCCGCGGATCTAAGAAAAATACGCCTTATGCAGCCCAGATGGCTGCTGCGGACTGTGGTAAAAAAGCAATGGACGCCGGCCTGAAAAAGGTAGACGTGATTGTAAAAGGACCAGGTTCGGGTCGTGAAGGAGCTATCCGCTCCCTGGCCAGCATCGGAATGGAAATTACTTCTATCAAAGACGTAACGCCTATGCCGCACAATGGCTGCCGCCCCCCGAAAAAACGCAGGGTTTAGTCACTATATTTTATTCCGTACCGAAGGATGTTCCCCCGGTACGGATTTATTTCTTTTTTTAAAGCTCTGGAGCGTATCTGATTTCCCGGTTTTTATATGAAACGCTCCGGATTTATTCTCAAAGACCGGATAAATAACACGCAATGGCACGTTATACAGGACCAAAAAACAGAATCTGCCGCAAATTCGGCGAACCCATCCTGGGATCAGGTAAAAACCTGCAAAAGAAAAGCTCAGCACCCGGCATGCACGGTGCCAGCAAAAAACGCAAAACTGCTTCTGAGTACGCTATCCAGCTGAAAGAAAAGCAAAAAGCGAAATACACCTACATGGTGCTGGAAAAACAATTCCGCAACACTTACGTAGAAGCATCCCGCCTGAAAGGTGCTACCGGTGAGAACCTGGTAAAACTGCTGGAAAGCCGCCTGGACAACGTGGTATACCGTATGGGTATCGCCCCTACGCGTCCTGCTGCCCGTCAGCTGGTGTCGCACAAACACATCACTGTAAACGGCGAGATCGTCAACATTCCTTCTTACCGCCTGAAAGCCGGTGACGTGATCGAACTGAAACCAAAAAGCAAAGTGAACACTGCCATCCTGAGCCTGGTTCGCGCTAAAAATCCAAAGATCAACTGGATCGACTGGA